>JBDLWH010000277.1:0-2603 GCA_039804325.1 Verrucomicrobiota bacterium | reverse complement strand
TTGAACCGGATAACTCGCCCCATTGAATTTGGTGCTGTGGCGGCGGCTCCACAGTTGATGGAGTGGCACGCGGCTCCCGTCGTCGGCCTTGCCTGTCACGGTTTTGGGAATGACCACGTAGGCACAGCGCACGCCGGTAAATCCCCCATTTTTCGAGAACGACCGGAACTCGATAGCGCAATCGCGCGCGCCATCGATCTCAAAGATGGAATGTGGGATGGCGGGGTCCTGGATGAACGCCTCGTAGGCGGCATCAAAGAGGATGATCGCGTCGTTTTCCCGCGCGTAATGGACCCAAGCCTCAAGCTGCTGGCGGGTGGCCACCGCTCCAGTTGGGTTGTTGGGGAAACACAGATAGATGAGATCCGCCTTTTGCGTCGGTACGTCAGCGACGAACTGGTTGGCTGCGTGACACGGCAGGTAGAGCAAGCCGGCATAGGTGCCCATGGCGTCAGGATCTCCCGTGTGACCGGCCATCACATTGGTATCGACATAAACCGGATAGACCGGATCGGTGATGGCGATGCGGTTGGCGCTGCCAAAAATATCAAGAATGTTTCCCGTGTCGCCCTTCGAGCCGTCCGATATAAAAACCTCATCCGCCGCGATGCCAAGCCCGGCAAATTGGTGGTCCACGATGGCCTGACGCAGAAACTCATACCCCTGCTCCGGCCCGTAGCCTTTGAACGTCTCGCGCTTGGCCAATTCATCCACCCCCTCGTGCATCGCCTGAACCGCCGCCTCAGGAAGTGGCTCGGTCACATCACCGATACCGCAGCGAATGATCGACGCGGCTTGTTCCGGGTGGCTCTCGCTGTATGCCTTTACCCGACGGGCAATCTCAGGAAATAAATAACCGGCTTTGAGTTTCAGAAAATTCGAATTGATAGCGGCCATGGCGGCGCACCTTTACCGCTCTGCGCCCAATCGCGCAAGGGCTGAGAAGCCACGCCCTTTTTAAAACCATCGCTGCGCAAGATGATTTCTCACTGCCGGGTCAGTGCCCAGGGTGGCGAAAGCCCCCTAGCACGCGCTCTAACCGCAGGAAAGCTTCGAGGATGCCGTGGCAGGCCGCCGCCTCTAGTTGGCCGGCGCACCCTGATCAATGCGTCCCATGCGCAGCAGAATGAGCAAGCCAATGACGAAAAACACGGTGTTGCTCAAGATGGCCACCCGGAATCCAAAGACGGCCGCCATCCCACCAAAAATCGGCTGGCCAATCACCCCAGCGAGTTTGGTGAAAAACCCCCAGAAACCAAAAAACTCGCCGCTACGCTCGGGCGGGGTGAGTGCGGACACCACAGCGCGCCCGGCAGATTGGAGCGACCCCATGCCGATGCCTGCCAGCACGCCAATGAGATAAAACTCGATTTTGGTCTGACAGAACGCGGCCCACAGGCAGACGATGATCCAAAGCGCCAGCGAGATCACTAGCGCCGGCTTGGCCCCCGCTCTATCGTGCAAAAACCCAAACCCAAACGCCCCAACCACTCCGGCCACCTGCAACACCACAAAAAGCACAATGATTTCCTCCTGGTGCATCTGCAGCACTTCCGAGGCATAAACCGAGGCGAAGGCAACCACCGAGACCAACCCAGCAGTGAAAAAGGTGAGGGCCACAAAAAAAATCGCCAGCGTCCGGTGGCGCGGCAATTCGTGGAGTAATCGCCAGTTAGACGCCCATGCTGCGGCCATCAACGATTGCCCGGTGGGCAAGACTTTCGGCTGCGCCCGCTCGCCTAGCAGTATCAAGGTGGGCAGACTCGCCAAAAGAAAAAACCCGCCCGTCATGACGAACGTCCACGGCACTCTGCCCGCACCGCTTTTGATCACGCCCAGTGCGAGTAACAGGCTGGCGAGGCCGCCGAAATACCCGAAACTCCAGCCGTAGCTCGAAATGCGGCCCGCGGTGGCCGGGGTGCTGATTTCCGGCAGGAATCCCGCGCACAAATTCTCGCTCAGCGCAAAAGCGATGTTGGCCACGACCACGAGGGTGAGCGCCAGGCCAATGTCCCCCGGCCCCGCCCCATAAAGCGACGCTGTTGCCAGCGAACACATCATGGCCGTGATCATCAACCAGGATTTCTTGTTCGCTCGCACGTCCGCCATCGCCCCTATCCACGGCGAAATCAAAATCACCACCAGCTGTGAGGCTGCCAACGCCCCGCCCCACCACGCCGGGGCGCTGCGTCCCCCATTGGCCACCACATTTTGGAAATACACCGCATAGACGACCGTGATGATGACCGTCGTGAACGCCGAATTCGCAAAATCAAAACAACACCAACCTAAGATTTCCCGTTTCTTCACGGGGGCGGTGGCGTGGCTCATGAGCCGAAAAGTCAATCCCATCCGTCACCAATTGGCAAGCCGCGGGTTGGCCCCCCCCCACACAAACCCCGATCCGCCGCGGCCGTAGCTGGTGGCCGATCGCGTGATAATAGGTCTGTCCCGTCGTGATAATAGGTCTGTCCCGCTGTCGTCTCATCACCGCCGCTGCTGCCGCTTTTTCTTCGGGGAGCGCCGCCATCTTGGCGGCAGCGTGATAATAGGTCTGTCCCGCTGTCGTCTCATCACCGCCGCCGCTGCCGCTTTTTCTTCGG
>JBDLWH010000276.1:0-4565 GCA_039804325.1 Verrucomicrobiota bacterium | reverse complement strand
CCTCTATCGCCAAATCCGCCAGGGACCAAGATGCCGTCCACCTCACCGATGATGGCCTTGGCTCCGTGGTCCTCAACGGCCTCGGTGTCAACCCGAACGATCTGAACCTTCGTGTCGTGATGCGCCCCAGCGTGAATGAGCGATTCGTAAATCGATTTGTAGGCGTCTTGTAGTTCGATATATTTGCCCGCCACCGCGATGGTGACCTTGTGCTTCGGGTGAATGACACGCTGCACAAAGTGCTCCCAATCCTCGAGCGCCGGCGTGGGCGTGTGACCAAGGCCGAGTTTATCCACCACCAGCCGGTCAATCTTGTCGCGACGCAGGTCAAGCGGGCATTCGTAAATCGTGTGATCCACATCGCGAAAGGCGACCACGTTTTTGCGCTCGACGTTGCAAAACATGGCAATTTTCTTCCGGCTATCCTCATCGAGATCCGCCTCAGTCCGGCAGATGATGATGTCGGGCTGGATGCCGATCTCGCGCAGCTTGGCCACCGATTGTTGGGTCGGCTTGGTTTTCACCTCACCCGCCGCCTTGATGTAGGGTAGCAGCGTGACGTGAATGAAACACACATTCTCCTTGCCCACTTCTAGCGCAAACTGACGCAGCGCTTCCAAAAATAACAACCCTTCCATGTCGCCCACGGTGCCACCGATCTCGGTGATCAACACATCAACATCGGGATTCTGATCGGTAACTAACCGAATACGACACTTAATCTCGTCTGTGACGTGCGGGATGAATTGCACGGTTTTCCCCAAATACTCGCCGCGCCGCTCCTTCTTGATCACCGAATCAAACACCTGCCCAGACGTCAGATTGTTGATGCGCGATAACACTCCTGAGGTAAAACGCTCGTAGTGACCAAGGTCCAGGTCGGTTTCCGCCCCGTCGTCGAGCACATAAACCTCGCCGTGCTGATAGGGCGACATCGTCCCCGGGTCCACGTTGAGGTAGGGATCAAACTTTTGCATGAGCACCTTGAGGCCGCGGTGTTCGAGCAGCGTGCCGATAGAGGCCGCCGCTAGACCTTTGCCAAGCGAAGAAACAACGCCACCGGTAACAAATATGTATTTCATGGGATAAGGAACAACGAGTAATCAGTTAAAAATTTCAATGAGCGGATAGAAGCGCCTCGATGCAAGCCGCCTGCTCCGGGGTATCGACGCCCGGCGAGGTATCGGCAGTGAGCAAGACCTTGATAGAAGCACCATTTTCGAGAGCGCGAAGTTGTTCGAGGGACTCCGCCCTCTCGAGTGGTGAGGGTGGCCAAGTCACGAAGCGTTCGAGGAAGGCGCGGCGGTAGGCGTAGATGCCCTTGTGACGCAGCACCGGCAACCCGTCCACCGAGTGCCGAAAAAACGGCATGGGCGAACGCGAAAAATACAGCGCCCGACCGTCCAAGGCTCTCACCACCTTGACCACATTCGGGTCGAGAACCGCAGGGTCCGAGGGATCCAGCGGATTGGCAGCCGTGGCCATATCCAGCGTGGGATCATTAACCAGGGTCGCCGCGAGTTCATCGATGAGATCCGGATCAATCAACGGTTCATCACCCTGAATGTTGACGATATGAGTCGCTCGCGGCACCAACCGCACCGCCTCTGCGATGCGGTCCGTGCCCGTCGGGTGGTCGCCCGAGGTCATCACAGCCTTGCCACCGAACGCTCGCACCACCTCAAAAATCCGCTCATCGTCGGTGGCTACCAGGATTTCATCCAGCCTCGTGCATTGCTGGCAGCGCTCCCAAACATGCTGAATCAATGGCTTTCCCGCGATGTGATGCAGCGGCTTACCCGGAAATCGCGTGGACCCCCACCGCGCGGGGAGAACACCAAGAATATGGACCATGGAGAATAATTGAGGCACGCCTGTGAAAAGTTGCGCGAACCTAGGCCACTCGCCCCCCCGCGGACAAGAACGGTTTCTGAAAAATCACCAACACCCCCAACGCCACCCCACATCGATGGTTAGAAACACGAATAACCCCATCCATCGAGCGCGTATGTCGGATTTGCGCGATTTGTCTTGCCCTCGCCCATCGCGCAAAGATACACCGCTGCGCGACGATACATGGCCACGTGCGCGCCACCCTGCTTCTCGTTCATGCCTCGTGCATGCACATCAACGGCAAGGTCTAGCAACTCATGGCTCATGCACCGTCGCCCCATCACTCGCGGCTCATTACCGCCCGTCGTTGGTCATCTCATAGCGCCGGCTTAGCTCAGTTGGTAGAGCAGCTGATTTGTAATCATCAGGTCGCCAGTTCGAGTCTGGCAGTCGGCTCCATTTTTAATGCACGGAAATCAGGGTAATAGCTGATCGTGCAGGTGGGGGCCAGATTTCCAGCAGGCCGGGCCACAGATGCGCGCCACCGAATAAATCAGGCCGCTTGCGCAATGATCATCACCTCCGAAAACGCCATGTCCGCCAATAGACCAAATGTGTGATGACGGGTGAGCCGGGCACGCGTGCTCGCAGGACTGGCCATGCCGCACAGAAATCGGGCAAGCTGGCGCGGGCTGCCCAAAGCCGCATGGTTTTGAGCAACCAAGATTCTCACTTCCTCTAACTCATCATCGGTTACTCGCCGGGACGTCCCGCGTTTGAGGATGGTAGCAGGGACACCGCGGCAACGGTCACAGTGGCCGCAGGGACCGGTCAACGACTCACCAAAGTGTTTGGTGAGATAGCCCGTGAGGCAACCACGGTGGGCGGACAACCCTAACACCTGACTCAAGCGCGCGAGATCGGCATGTTCGCGTGCTTGAAATTTCGCCACGAGCAAGTCGGCCATGCCCTTGAGGTCGCCGGGATCTTTTTTGAGTTTGTAGCCGTGGCGCACACCCGAAACGCTCAGCGATATCTCACCTGCCTGAAACAACCCATTGAGGGTGGCCACAATCACGTCGCGCTCAACACGCAATTTTTCCGCTAGTAACGTGGGATGAAACGTAAGCGACCCACGCTGCATCTCCGCCGAATCAAGCAGTTTTTGAATCCATTTCCCTTCGCCCGCCCCTCTGCCCGCAAGCATTTTCTCCGTGCTGGTGAGAAGCTTCGCTCGGTAGCACCCAAACATGCTGCCGGTGGCCTCGATGATGCCATCGAGTTCCAGATAGGCCATGACCGTGGCGATGACGCCCGGGCGGATGTCGCAACCTGTCGAGAGTTCGTAGGGCGACACATCAAACACGGAACCCAAGCGCAGCACGCGCTCAATGAGGTTGCCCAATGCGCGCGGCGATGGCGTGTCGGCAAAAATAAAATTTTCCAACACAGTTAGATCATCCGCACACGCTAACATCTCGCAGCGAGCGGGCTGACCGTCGCGTCCCGCGCGCCCAATTTCCTGGGTGTGGTTCTCAAGGCTTTTGGGCAAGTTGTAGTGAAAAACCGCACGAATATCGGCCTTGTCGATGCCCATGCCGAAGGCAATGGTGGCCACCATGATACGCGTGCCACCCGTCATGAACGCACTCTGGGCCTCGGCCCGACAATCGTCGGGCAGTCCGGCATGATAGGCGCGCGCACTGTGGCCGTGATTGGCCAAAAACGTGGCGACTTCCTCAGCGGTTTCTTGGCGCGTGACATAAATAATCACCGTGCCATCAACGGCTAGCAGCCTATCCAATAAGAGCCCCTTGCGCTCCGCCGCCAAGCACGGCGTGACGCGTAGATCAAGATTCGCCCGGTGAAAACTCAGCTGAATGTGATCTCTAACGGCGATATGAAAATGCCTGCGGATTTCCCGCGCCACCTTAGGCGTCGCCGTGGCCGTAAGGGCCAGCACGCGCGGAATCTTGAGTTGACGGCAGATTTTTGCGAGTTTGAGGTAATCTGGGCGGAAATTATGCCCCCATTCGGAAATGCAATGGGCTTCATCAATAGCAGCTAACACAATGGGTAAACGCCTCACGCGCTGCCGAAAGGCTTCGTTAGAAAATCGCTCCGGCGCAATGTAAAGGAGTTTGATCGCTCCACTTTCCAGCCGCTCATAGAGCACGCGCAACTCATCGGCAGTGAGTGTCGAATCTAACCTCGCGGCTGAAATACCCTTGGCGGTGAGCGCATCAACCTGGTCCTTCATTAACGCGATGAGCGGGGACACCACGAGCGTGATGCCATCGAGCATCAACGCGGGAAGCTGATAGCACAGCGATTTACCTCCGCCGGTCGGGAAAACGGCCAAGGCCGACCGGCCATCTAGCAGCGCGCGAATCACTGGCTCCTGCCCGTCGCGAAATGCGTCATGCCCGAAATGTTCGCGGAGGGTTCTCTGCACCCGACGAGTTTCACCTGCTGGCCAAGCGAGGCAAGCGCGAAGCGTGGCCAGCGGTAGTTTATGATGGCAACCTGGGATGGATCAGACCCAATGAGCACGCCGTGATATCGATTTCGAGGTATCCCAAGTGCTAATCAAATCGCTGTTATCGCTCGCCGTGCTTTTTAGCGTTTGAGTGACCCGATTCTCTTGGTGGTGCCGGTGCGGCTAACCCCTTGCCCATGCTTCCTGCGCCTTGCGGCCCATGAGACGATTGCGGCCCACCAGACTGGCGCGG
>JBDLWH010000275.1:0-5107 GCA_039804325.1 Verrucomicrobiota bacterium | reverse complement strand
ACAGAGCGCCTTTGGTCATTTCGGCACGTGCTACGATAGCCCCTAGCCCACTGCCCGCATACCCACGCAACGCAAATTCCGCTCCTGCCGCGTCCATCATCACCTGACGCGTCCGCTCAGGCTGCTTCTTGCTCTGCTTCATGAAGCATCCATACCAACCCAACGGTATGCCCGCAAGCACGAACGTTCCAAATGAGAAAGTGCGGCGGGTGAGGGGAAAGGCCGATGGAGAATGGGGGAATGGACGATGGGGGGAGGGAGTTTGGGTTATGGGGATTCGTGATGGGGGTGATGGATTGCGGTTTGACGGATGGGCGATGAGCGGACAGGCTCCGCGGCGATGACTCACCCCAAGCACGTGCTTTTCATTTGCACTGGAAATACCTGCCGCAGTCCCATGGCCGAGGGGCTTTTTCGCAAGGCGACGGTTGATCGCAGGGATTTCACGGTGAGTTCTGCGGGGACATCGGCGAGCAACGGTGCGCCCGCAAGCCGAGAAACCCAAGCCATTCTCAGAAAACGTGGTGCCTCATTGGTCGGCTTCAAAAGCCGTCCTGTCACCGCCGCCCTGCTCGAGTCTGCCACGCATGTCTTCGCCATGACCCAAGGACACCTCGCGTCACTCGAAGCTCGCTTCCCCGATCACTCAGACAAATTTTTTCTGGTGAGGGAATTTGCGGGTCCACCGAGCGCCCGCATGGTCATGGATGTGCCCGACCCGATAGGTATGGGAGCGGCGGCTTATGAGGAAGTGGCCAAAGTCTTTGATGCGGCCATCCCGTCGATACTCGCCTATCTGGACGCGCCAGGCACCCAGAAGGCGAAAAGCAAAAATCTTTGATGGTCCTAAGGCGCAGGGATGGGGCCGTGCTCGCAGGCGGATGGTGAAATCCGTAATCTTAGAAACAGAAATGGAACCACGGATGAACACAGATTCACACGGATACTCATTCGCGACTCTCTTACAATCCGGGTTCATCCGGGTTTCGTTTTCCTTTTAAGCACCAGAACTCGCGCGGCGTTGAGGGTGGATTCCGGAGGTTAATTGGTGCGCAACGTCTTGCAAATGAATGAGTCGGAAGGGTAGCGGTCCTAGCGGTTAGATCGCTCGGAGCATGGTGAGGGTTTCTGCGAGTTTGGCGGCGGGGTGGGCGGCTTTGAGGCGTGGAAACCGGCGGCCTTCTAGCAGGATGTAATCGCCGTTGCGATAGAGCATGAGCCGCTGGCCGGAGATCTCGACCGAGGCGATGTGCTCGCGTGCGGCGAGGGCCTTGATGCGGGCACTTTGTAACAGATAGACGGCGGCCTCTGGCAGACGCCCGAAGCGGTCGCGCCACGATTGATCGAGGGCATCGACCGCCTTTTCGGTGCCAGCCCCGGCGAGCTCCCGATAGGCCGCGATGCGCACTTGGGTGTCTTCTAACCACATTGCGGGCAGATAGGCTGGGAGATACGATGTTTTGGCGTCAAGGGCGGTGGCGAGAAGTTCGAGGTATCGAAATTCCGTGGGAATGAGGAAGTCGGCCTTGAAGCTGGCCCCGGCGGCGGCGGGCGCGTCCGTGCGCCCCTTGAGTCGCTCGACGGATTGGCGCAAAAGTTGGCAGTAAAGCTCAAAGCCGATCTGGGAGATTTGGCCGGATTGCTTCGTGCCTAACAAATTGCCGGCCCCCCGGATTTCCAGGTCGCGCATGGCAATTTTAAACCCCGACCCAAGCGCCGTGTATTGCTTGATGGCGTGGATGCGCTTGCGTGCGTCGCCCACGGTCATCATGTCCCGTGGCAATAACAGAATGGCATACGCCTGTTCACCGGCGCGCCCGACGCGCCCGCGCAGTTGATAGAGGTCAGCTAGGCCGAAGCGGTCGGCGCGGTCGATGAGGATGGTGTTAGCGTTAGGGATATCGATGCCCGTTTCGATGATGGTCGTGGCGAGGAGGACGTCGGCCTGTCCCTTGACAAAGGTGTGCATGACGACTTCCAGGTCGTCCTTATCCATTTGTCCGTGGCCGATGAGGATGCGGGCCTCGGGGACGAGTTCGCGGAGGCGAGCGGCCACCGCGTCGATGGATTTGACGCGGTTGTGGAGGAAAAACACCTGCCCGCCGCGCTTCATCTCACGGCGGATGGCGTCGCGGATGACTCGCTCGTCGTAGGCGCAGACGGTGGTGGCCACCGGGACGCGGTTAGGTGGCGGGGTGTCGATGGTGGACATATCGCGGGCACCCATGAGGGCCATGTAGAGGGTGCGGGGAATGGGCGTGGCTGATAGGGTGAGCACATCCACCTGGCGGAAGAGTTGTTTGAACTTTTCTTTGTGGGCGACGCCGAAGCGTTGTTCCTCATCGACGACGACGAGCCCGAGATCTTTAAAGCGGACGTCGCCGGAAATGAGGCGGTGGGTGCCGATGACGAGGTCCACCGCTCCGTTAGACAGGCCTTCGAGAGTATCGCGGATTTCGGCGGGGGTTCGGAAGCGGTTGAGTAAATCCACGCGCATCGGGTAGTCGGACATGCGTTCGCGGAAAGTTCGCCAATGTTGTTCGGCGAGCACGGTGGTGGGCACGAGGATGGCAGCTTGTTTGCCGCTGGTGATGGTTTTGAAGGCGGCGCGGATGGCCACCTCGGTTTTCCCGAATCCCACGTCGCCGCAAATCAGCCGGTCCATGGATCGCGGCGCCTCAAGATCGTGCTTGGTCGCCTCGATAGCGCGTCGTTGGTCGGCGGTTTCGGTGTAGTGAAATGAGCGCTCGAATTCCCACATCCACTTGGTGTCGGGCGGGTGGGCAAACCCGGGTTCGTGCTGGCGCTCGGCTTGGATGCGCAGGAGTTGCGCGGCATAATCCAAGATAGACTTCTCGGCAGCTCGGCGCGCGGATTTCCACGCGCTGCCGCCTAGTTTATTGAGTTCTGGCGGCTTACCGCCGATGCCCACATACTTGCCGACGAGGTGGGCTTGTTCGAGTGGCACGCCTAAGAGCACGGCGTCGCGGTATTCTAGGAGCAATTCTTCGCCCTCGTCGCCATGTTGGATGCCACGAAACCGGGCGATGCCGTATTCGTAATGGACGACGAGGTCGCCCTCTTCCATTTCGTCGAGAGAGGCGCGGGTGCGGGCGGCACGGGCCTTGTCGAGGGTGCTGCGTCGCGCGCTGCCGGGGGTGCGGTAGCGGCCAAACAACTCGCACGACGAGAGGACGGCGAGCCGGATGAGCGGCAAAGTGAAGCCGGCCATCAAGTCACCGCAGAGCGCGACGAGGCCGAGGTCGCGGGCCAGATCCTTGCCGGAAAGCTCGGCGAAGCGTTCTTGTTCGCCCTTGTTGGAAAAGACCATCGCCACCTCCCAGCCGTCGCGTTTCCACTCGTTGAGTTGGCGGAAGAAGCGTTCGCGTCGGGCTTCTTCGAGGACGAAGTCCCCGGCATCGAAGGCTCCCAGTGGGTTGTCGAAGGTGGCCAGCGTAAAGTCTTCCTCGCGGTTAACCTCGGCGGCACCTTCCAGCACGCGCACCTCGGCGGTGGCCATCGGCGCGCCTATCGAAACGATCACGTCGCCCGGGCGTCGGTAGTCGCCCACCGTGGCATCGGTGGGTGGTTCGGCGAGCAGCAACCCGGCATCTAACAATTTGACAGTGGACGCTTGAGAATCGAGATCGAACTCGCGCAGTGATTCCAGGGTGGTGTCGAAGAATTCGAGGCGCAGTGGGTTGGCGGCTTGCCATGCGAAGAGGTCGAGGATGCCGCCGCGCACGGCAAACTGGCCGCGGGTGGTGACGGACGGGACGCGCTCATACCCGTGATGGGCGAGCGAATTGGCCAACTCTGCGGGGTCGAGCATGGTGCCGGGCGTCAGGACGTCGTGAGACTCGCGCAGGGCGGCTGGTCCCGGGGCCTTACCGGCAAAGGCGTCGCTCGCGCAGAGCACGACGCAATGGTCGGCGCGGGCGAGCACTTCCAAAACCGAAAACCATTCAGCAGCAGACTCAGGATCGGCGAGTGTCCCGTCGCCCATGGCCCCAGGCGGGTCTGGCAGCACCAGGGCGTTCACCCCCCAGAGCTCCATCTCGGCGGCCAAGCGTTCGCGGTGACGCGGCGCATCGCACACGAGCCACACGCGCGTCCTCATCCGGTCACTGGCGGCTTCGCAAACCATCGCCGCAACCATCGCCTGAGACGCCTCGGCCGCATGCTCCCAGACAAGTTCGCCCTCACCTGCGGCCCACCGGGCGAGGCGTGCGACCAAATCCGGGCTGTTCACGGCGCGTCTAAGCCAGCCATGCGTTGCATCGTCCGTGCGGGACACTCCGGAGTGGTAGGCGTATCGTTTGCAATTTCAAATCCTAATTTCCAAACGCCGCACCCGGTGAGGAGCCCAGATGGATTGAGCAAGGCATCAAAGACGACGGGAAATCGATGGATTTCCAGGCTTGCATCTGTCCGGGGATGATGAATTCTTCGCGCCCCATGAGCCGATTAGAAGGAAAAGTATTAGTGGCACAAGGTGGCGGTCCCACCCATGTGATCAACCAGAGTGTCGTAGGCGTCGCCCTTGAAGCGCGCAAATTCAGCCAAGTCACCTCGGTTTACGGGGCGGTCCACGGCGTGCGAGGCATCATCGAAGAAAATTTCTTAGATTTGACGCGTGAGACGACCCACAACTTAGAGCAAGTGGCGAGCACCCCGTCGTCCGGGCTGCTGTCCACGCGAGACAAGCCGGATGAAGAATATTGCGCCCGGATGTTCACCGTGATGCAGGCCCACGGCATTCGCTACTTCTTCTATGTGGGAGGAAACGATTCGTCGGATACCGTGCGCATCGTCAACGAGCAGGCCAAGGCGGCTAACTACGAGCTGCGCGCCATTCACATTCCCAAAACCATCGACAACGATTTGATGGAAAACGACCACTGCCCGGGATTCGGCTCAGCCGCGCGTTATGTGGCGCAGGCGTTTACGGGCGTCAATCTCGACAACCGCGCGCTCAAAGGCGTTTACGTCGGAGTGGTGATGGGACGCCACGCTGGGTTCCTGACCGCGGCTTCGGCCATGGCCCGCAAATACAGCGATGACGGCCCGCACCTCGTCTATGTGCCGGAGCGCGCTTTCGACACCG
>JBDLWH010000274.1:0-41973 GCA_039804325.1 Verrucomicrobiota bacterium | reverse complement strand
ATCCGGGTTTGCCGCACGCTCTCCTGTGCGATGGGCGGCTCCCACGAACTCATGGACCGCCTCTGCGAACTCACCGGCATCGACCGCACGTCGTGTGATGCGCACCACCACCCGATTGCCGTCTCACCCTGCGGGAGTTTTTCCGTTGAATTTGCCGAGTGTTTAGCGTCCTGCGGGACGGCTCCGGTGTGCATGGTCAACGATGATTTTCATCAAAGCGTCGCCCCCAGCCATGCGGAAGCACTGCTTGCAACCTACGCGCCCAACCCCTGAGCATGATCACCTACTCCAAAGCGCCTCACCCGCGCGAATGCCGGCTTACCTTCAAAAACGTCGATCGCGTCGGCTGGAATCCCTCGATCGAATGCGCCTTGGCCGATGGGGCCTACGACGGCTTAAAAATGGCCCTGGCCATGCCGCCAAAGGCTATCATCGACGAAGTGAAAAAATCGGGTTTGCGTGGGCGTGGCGGAGCGGGGTTTCCCACCGGCATGAAGTGGTCGTTCATCCCGCCTCATAACACCAAACCAGTCTATCTGATTTGTAATGGCGACGAATCGGAGCCCGGCACCTTCAAGGACCGTTATATTCTCCATCAGGACCCCCATCAGCTTATCGAGGGGATGGTCATTACCGCCTACGCCGTGGGCGCTCACACCGGCTATATCTATCTGCGAGAGGAATTTCCCGAGGCCGCTCGCATCGTCCAACAGGCGATCGATGATGCTCGCCGCCACCAATTCGTTGGAAAAAACGTGTTAGGATCTGGGTTTGACTTAGAGCTTCACGTCCACCGCGGGGCCGGCGCCTACATTTGTGGTGAGGAAACTGGGCTCATTGAATCGCTCGAGGGCAAGCGCCCGTATCCGCGAATCAAGCCGCCGTATTTTCCAGCGGCGTTGGGGCTCTACATGTGCCCGACCATCGTTAACAACGTCGAGACGCTCTGCCATGTGAAACACCTCGTGCGCATGGGCGGCGATGCCTACGCCCGCCTCGGCGTGCCGCGCAATACCGGCACGCGCATCCTCTGCGTCTCAGGCGATGTCAAATCCCCCGGCTACTTCGAAATCGAAGTCGGTAAACTCACCATGCGTGAGTTGCTCTATGAGGTGTGTGGAGGGCCGTTAGATGGACGCTCCTTCAAGGCCGTCATCCCCGGCGGCTCGTCGTCAAAAATCCTCCGCTGCGACGAATCGTTTGCTCTCAAGACCCCCGACGGCAATGCCGATAGATTGTTGGATTTCTGGGATATCCCGCTAGATTTTGATACGCTCGCTGCGTGTGGCTCGATGGCGGGATCGGGCGGCGTGATTGTCATCGACGACTCGCGAAAAATGTCATGGGTTCTCAACAATCTGAATGCCTTTTACGCACACGAGAGTTGCGGTCAATGCACGCCCTGCCGCGAAGGATCGGCCTGGATGAAAAAAATCTCAGATCGCATCGTGGCCGGCACGGCCAGCCCGAAGGATTTAGAAACGCTGGAAAGCGTAGCCTATCAGATCGACGGTAGCACGGTTTGTGCTTTTGGTGAGGCATCGTCATGGCCGGTCGAGGCGATCATTGCGAAGTTTCGGGATGAATTATTGGCCGAGACGCAAGTCACTAACGACGCGGTTCCGCACAACCCAGAAGCCGAGGCCCAGCGTTGTTATTTGGTAGGGGCCGGGGGTGCCGCTCGTTGATCGGCGCGGCGCAAGAACCGAAATCTCCAGCGCCGATCGAAGTCCATGAAATGATTTTGAAAACTCCGTCATCTGTGATGAAATCTTTAGTCACCCGCGTGCTCTCACAACCAACGGGTTTGTTGACGCTTGGGATACGGGTTTCCTTAGGGTGTTGGTTTACCTACAGCGGCGTCACCAAAATCCTCGGTGGCGGGCTTGAGCGCTTCACGCGCGATATCGGCAACTATCAATTGGTGGCTCCGCCACTTGATGCCATCGCCGCTTACACCGTGCCCTGGTTCGAGGTGGTCGCGGGTATCTGCCTTGTGTTAGGGTTTCTGCGCCGTGGGGCCATCCTCATGGTGGCGGGCTTGGTGGGCGTTTTTGCCGGGTGCATCGGCTGGGCATGGGTTCACCACCTTGATATTTCCTGCGGCTGCCATGGCGGTGACGCCCCCATTGCGTATTGGAACAAGGTCGCGGAATTCGCCGGTTACGCGGTCCTGCTCGTCTGGCTCTGGACTCATGATAGGCGCGCCACGGCGATAGCGTGTCGGTGAGGCGCGCAATGCTCACAGGAATCTAGCGAGACATCGTCGTTACGATTATCTGATAGGGCGACAAAAAAATCTTCGCAAGCATTGTGGGTTTCGGCTAAGTCCGGTTCATGTTACCACCGCCACGATTGATTTTAGCCACGCGCAACGCGCATAAGACGGCAGAAATTCGCGCCATGATTGGCGAGCGCTTCGAAGTGCTTGATGTGACGGCTTTTCCCGACTTGCCGGTCATTGAGGAAACGGGGGCGACGTTTTTGGACAACGCCCGGCTCAAGGCACTGGGCATCAGCAGCCGGGTCGAGGGTTGGGTGCTTTCCGATGATTCTGGCCTCGAGGTTGACGCATTGGGCGGTGCCCCCGGCGTGACGTCGTCAAGTTTCGGGGGTGTTGAAGGCGATCACGCGCGCAATAACACTCGATTGTTAGGTGAGATGCGCGGTCAGAGCGAGCGAGGTGCCCGCTTTCGTTGCACGATGGTACTCGCGCGGGGTGGCCATGAGGAGGCGCATTTTCAAGCGACCGTGGAAGGCCGCATCCTCGATGCTCCGCAGGGTGAGCACGGTTTTGGTTATGATCCGCTTTTCATCCCGATCGGATACGATAAATCCTTCGCCGAACTCGGCGATGCCGTGAAAAATACGCTCAGCCACCGGTCGCGCGCCCTCGCCATGGCCATCGCTTTTCTTCTCAATTCCTAGGATTTTTCTTGATGACCCATTATCGATTGGTATTTTTCGCGCCACTCGCTGCAAGTTTTTCCTGAGCCGTTAGCACCGTTGCTAGGTGGTTAGGAATTGCTTGATTTACTTCGCCGCCGCCGCTCACACGGCCGCTAATAAGCGACATCGATCACGCGTATTCTATCACGGGGGAGGAGGGAATCATTTCCTTCTCCTTCTTTTTTTAAGATCATTCCCATTTCAACCCGAAATCATGCCTCATTCAAACTTGCGATCGCACGCCTGGTCCCCGGCTGCGATCATGTCGCGTTTCGCGGGGCGATGGGTTGGGGCGCTGGCCTTGGGCATGGCCGGGGTCGTCAGCGCGACGGAATTTCATGTTTCGCAGGGTGGGTCCGATGGCAATGTGGGCACGGCGGAAGCGAGGTTGCGCACGATAGGTGAAGCGGCGAAGCGCGCCCAGCCGGGTGACACGATCACGGTGCATGCCGGGGTTTACCGCGAACGGGTGAATCCTCCGCGCGGCGGAACCAGCGAAACCCAACGGATAGTCTATCAGGCGGCTCCCGGCGAGTTGGCCGTCATCAAAGGCTCAAATGCCGTGACTCGATGGACACGTGTCAAAAATGATACTTGGCTGGCAACTCTACCTAACAAAGGGTTTGGGGGATTCAATCCTTTCGGTGACCTGGTCCGCGGCGATTGGTTTGTTTCTAACGGTCGCTCTCACCACACCGGCGCCGTTTACCTCAATGGCCAGTGGCTCACGGAATCGGCGGGTAAAGCGGCGGTTTTGAATGCAACGGGTGCCACGCCGCTGTGGTTTGCCGAGGTCGATGGCGCATCCCCCGGTCCGTTGATGAATCTTTCGTTACTGCGCCCGCTGCCAGGTCCGACAGACGGCGCTGCCATCGCGGCGACCCGCTACACGTCACAATATGGGGTGCAACTCGCCGCCTCATCGGAAGGGGAAAAAACGCTCACCTGCCTCGATAGCTACGATTGGGTGCGCTACGAGGATTTCAATTTCGGCACCAACGCCAACCAATTTGCCTTCCGGGTCGCCTCTGGCTCGGGTGGCGGGCGGATTGAGTTGCGGTTAGATTCGCGTGATGGCCCGTTGTTAGGCTCGGGTTCTGTCGCGAGCACCGGCGGTTGGCAAACTTGGCAGACGGTCACGGCGGACATCACGCCAACGAGCGGCTTGCACACGTTGTGCTTGGTTTTCAAGCCGACGCTGGTGGGCACGGACAGCACGCGGATTTGGGCACAGTTCAAAGGGGTAAACCCGAACGCGGCCAGCGTCGAAGTCAACGTGCGTCAGTCGGTATTTTACCCGGACAAGCCCGGTATCAACTTCATCACCGTGCGCGGATTCACCATGGAACAAGCGGCTACCCCGTGGGCACCACCAACGGCTGAGCAGATTGGCGTGATCGGTCCACATTGGAGCAAGGGCTGGATCATCGAAAATAACAACATCCGTTATGCGACATGCAGTGGGGTGAGTCTTGGGAAATACGGCGACGAGTATGATAACACCTCGGCGGACACGGACACCGGCTATGTGGAAACCGTGAATCGAGCGCTGGCTATCGGTTGGAACCAAGAGCATATCGGCAGCCACGTGGTGCGTAACAACGACGTTTCGCACTGTGAACAGGCCGGCATCGTCGGCAGTTTAGGCGTGGCGTTCAGCACGATCACAGGCAACAACGTTCACGATATTCACGTCCGTAAATTATTCTCCGGTCATGAAATGGCAGGAATCAAATTCCACGGTGCCATCGATACCGTCATTGGCGGCAACCACATTTTCCGTTGCCATCGTGGGATGTGGCTCGATTGGATGACCCAAGGCACGCGCATCACCAATAACCTCTTTCATGATTGCTCGGATCATGACCTCTGGCTCGAGGTCAACCACGGACCCTTCCTCGTCGATCACAACCTCTTCTTGTCCGCCGTCTCAATCCAAGATTGGTCTGAAGGCGGTACCTATGCTCATAACTTGTTTGCGGGTAGAATGTCGGTCTCCCTGCCGCAAGACCGAGTCACGCCATTCCACCAAGCTCACTCGACCGCCATCGCCGGGGCCTCCAGCGTCACGGGCGGGGACGATCGGTTCTATAACAATCTATTTGTGAATGCGGGGGCTGGGCTGGTGGGCTACAATGCGCCCGGTCGGCCGATGCAGATGAACGGCAATGTTTTTGTCAATGGCGCGGCATCCTCGAGCCAGGATGTCAACCTAGTGAACAATTCTGGATTCAATCCGGCGCTCAAGTTGTCCGCGACGCCTAGCGGTTACTTGCTGCACATCGCCCTCGACCCTGAATGGGCGAATTCGCCGAGCCGATCGCTCGTCACCACCGCGTTGCTCGGCTGTGCCGCGGTATCGAAATTGCCGTATGAGCAGGCGGATACATCGGCTTATCAGTTAGATAGTGACTACCTCGGTGTGGCTAGAAACCCGAGTAATCCGTTTCCGGGTCCATTTGAGCTTCCAGCGGGGGGCTCGTTTGACCTGAAAGTTTCTGCCACTGCGGGGCCAGCGACGACCCAGGTGGTGAAAGATCCTCTGGTGAAAGATCCGGTAGTAAACGATCAGTTGGTCATCGATCCGCTAGTAAACGGCGACTTCGAACAATACGACGTGCCAGCGGGTGTAGCGGATGACCTCACCGGATGGACCCGCTCACCTGGCACCCTAACCGTCGAAACCACCAGTGTGCCATCGTATGCAAACACCCAAGGCGCGGCCAGCCAGGTCGGGGTGATCTTTGTCGATTCCAGCGTGAGCGCCGGCTACAGTTGGTTTTGGCAACCGGTCGTAGGCATATCAAGTGGCGGTATTGGCCACAATCCGCTGACGGCTAGCGAAATCGCGGGTCAATTGATGGCTGTCAGCGCCCGCGTCGGCGTGCTGGCCATTTCGAGCGGCCCGCCTACCCACGGCTTAGTCGATATCGGCTTTCAAAACCAAGGCTCCTGGGAATACCTCGCCAAGACCGTGCTCTATACCGGCACTCAAGCCCAGGCGACCGCAGCAGGTGTCACCGCAGACGTCTATCTCGGACTCGATGGCACTAACGCGAAAGGGGCATCGACGGTATGGAGCGGCTCGTTCACCATTGCCCGTGGCCTGCCTAACAGCGGAATCCCGCTAGCGTTTTCTGTTAATTTTCGGTGTGCCCACGCCGGCGACATCACCCGGGCGGTGCTCGACGACATCACGTTGAGCCTGCCCGCCAAGCCTCGACCCGCCAAGCCGCTGCCCGCCAAGCCGCTGCGTACCAAGCCGCTGCGTGCCAGTGGTGGCCAGCGCGTTCTATCGGGTGGAGTTGCTTCCCTGATTTGATCTACGTATTTTAACGCTTCAAACCCATTTAGCACCACCCCCATGTCTGCGTCATCTCTAGACCGCCGCCGGTTTCTCAAACTCAGCCTTGGTTCTGCCGCATTTGCGGCAACCTGGGGTCGCCCATCTATTAGTTTTGCCTACGGCACCCAAGGGGCGCTGTATCGCAGTTTGGTGCCGGAAGGGGCGACGGCCGCGGCAAAAGGGATCGATGCCACCTGGTTGGCTGGGCTGCGTAACCGTGAAACCAGTGAGCCGACCTTGACCAAGGCGGCTAACCAACTCCGCTACATCGGCATGCCGGTGGGTGGGATTGCGTGCGGCACGCTCTATCTGGGTGGCGACGGCCGCCTGTGGTTGTGGGATGTCTGGCACAAGGACGGCATGGGCATCCGGCCACGCTCCCGCTACTATACGCACCCCAGCGGGACTACCAGCGGTAACAAAGGTTGCGGCGACGGGGCTAACTATTTCGCGCCTATTGATGTCTGGAATGCCAGCCCACCCATCGACGAGAAGCCATTTCCGTTTGACCAAGGGTTTGTTCTACGCACCGTTGCTAACAACGTGACCGCCGTCAAAACCCTCGATCATAATGGGTTTTCAGATATTTCCTTCCGTGGCAGCTATCCGTTAGCGCGGGTGAATTATGCCGATGCCGCGTGCCCGCTGAAAGTGGAATTGTGTGCGCATCCGATCTTTATTCCGCTCAACACACCCGACTCGGTTCTGCCGGCCACGGTGATGGAATACACTCTAACAAACTCTAGCGGGGTGACGGTGGATGCCACCGTGCTCGGGTGGATGCAAAACCCAGTGCGGCTCGATACTGGCCTGCCCGTGGGCATGTCCCGCGTCAACCAGATCCGCGACGCTAGCAGTTGCGCCTTTCTCGAATGCCGCGCCGAGGCCTCGGCGATCTCGGCCATGACCTATGCCACCGACTACGAGGTGTTTGCGAGTTTCGAGGGCTCAACCTACGCCCCCTGGCTGACGACTGGCACGGGCTTTGGCAGCGGCCCATCGGCGGTCCCGCCACCGACTGACGAGAACCCCGATCTCAGGGACGTGCGGGCTGTCGGTAGCAAGTTCGTTAATACCTGGCTTGCTTCGGGTGGTGATAGTGGCACCGGCACGCTCACGAGTCCGGCCTTTACGATTGCCAAAAACTTCATTCATTTCTTGTTAGGTGGTGGTGCGGTGAGCGGGATTCAAGTTCGGCTGTTGGATGCGATCACGAATGCGCAACTGCTGGTTGCGACGAACACGTCCAGCGCCAGCACCATGAAATGGCGGATTTGGGATGTGAGCGCCTTGTTAGGGCGCTCGGTGAAAATCGTCGTCGAGGATAGCAGTTCCGGTTCCTGGGGTCAGCTCGGTTTCGACCATGTCTGCTTCAGCGATAAACCATCGGCACCGGAATACGTCGTCTATGACGATTTCGAGCGAGCCGCCTATGCGCCGTGGACGACGACCGGCACGGCATTTGGCAGCGGGCCCATCCTGATCACGGACATCCCGGGCTATCAGGGCGACGTCAAAGGATTTGGCACGCGGGTGGTGAACTCGCACGCCAGCGCGCCGGGGATTACCATTGACGGCAAGGATGTGCCAATCGGCACTTTGGTGAGTCCGGATTTCACGGTCACTCACGGGTATATTCATTTTCTGCAAGGCGGTGGCAACAATTCCGCGCTTGAGCGTGTTCGCCTGCTCAAAGCTAGCGATAACAGCCAACTCTTGATTCAAACCGGCAATAACACCAGCACCATGGCCTGGCGAACCTTCGACGTCCGCGCCTATCGCGGCCAGTCGGTTAGGCTCTCGGTCGAGGACCTCGGCACCGGCGAGTGGGGAAATGTCGGCATTGACCAAATTGTCTTCAGCACCAATCCGATCGCGCCATCCCTGACCACGGATTTCACCGCGAGTATTGATAGCGGGACTATCGGCATTGCCGAGCTCGGTGCTGCTAGCGGCCGTATCTCAGCGGCTAACAATCTATCCACTGCGCTGCCATGGCTCACCGGCAAATCCCCTGATACCGGTGGCATCGGCCGCACTCTCACGCTCGCACCCGGCGCGGTGGCGACGGTGCGCTTTGTGGTCGCTTGGCATTTCCCTATTCTCCCGAGTGACCTGCCTGGCAACCGTCGCGAATACCTCAATCGATTCGCCGACGCCTTTGCCGTCGCCGACTATGTGTCAACGAACTTCACTCGTTTGGCTGGCGACACCCGCCTCTGGGTGGATACCTGGAAAGACTCCTCACTGCCGCATTGGTTGTTAGATCGCGCGCTCGCCACCTCGTGTACCTTGGCCACGGCTAATTGTTTCTTGTTCACCACCGGCCGGTTTTACGGCAACGAAGGAATCAACTGCTGCCCGGGCACCTGTGGCCATGTTTGGTATTACGCCCAGTCGATTGCGCGCTTGTTTCCCGATCTGGAGCGCGGGCTGCGGCAGAATGTGGATCTCAACACGGCCATCGGCCTCAACAGCGATGGCTCGGTAGGATACCGTGGCGAATACGAGGGCCGCGACTGGGCATGGGACGGCCAGTGCGGCGTGGTCCTCCGCTGTTATCGCGAGCACCTCGGCAGCGTCGATAATGCGTTTCTAACGACCAACTGGACCAACATCAAGAAGACCTTGGATTTCCTCATCGGCCAAGACGGCAACAACGATGGGGTCAGCGAGGGACGCCAGCACAACACGCTCGACGCCGATTGGTATGGCCGCGTGCCTGAGCACATCGGCCTCTACGCAGCTGCTCTCAAGGCGGGCCGCGAAATGGCCACCGTCATGGGCAACACCAGCTATGCCGCCACTTGCGACACCTTGGGCACGGCTGCGATGGCGCGCCTATCCGAGCGCTTTGTGAGCACTCCGGATTACGGCGAGGGCTACTTCACCCAGCAAATAGCCGCCAACATCGGCGAACTCGGCCATGCCGAAGGATGTTATATTGATCAGGTGATGGGTGAATTCTATACCCGCATGATCGGCCTCGAACGAGTGACCGATTCCACCCAAGCCCGCGCCGCCCTGCGCAGTATCTGGCGCTTCAATTATTCCCATAACCTGAAGAATTTCCTTTCCTCCGCCGAGTTATATCAAGGCCGGATCTTTCAAATGGCGGGTGATGCCGGCTTGCTGATTTGCACCTTTCCCAACGACGGCAAGCAACCGGAATGGAGTGACTGGCAGAGCATGTATTTTGCCGAGTGCATGAGCGGCTTCGAATATCAGGTAGGCGCGCATTGTCTAGCGGAAGGGTTGCTAGATGAAGGGTTGTCCATCATCCGCGCCGTCTCTGACCGGTATCACCCCGCCAAGCGTAATCCCTACAACGAAATCGAGTGCTCCGACCACTATGCCCGGGCAATGTCGAGCTACGGCGCGCTGATCACCGCGAGCGGCTTCCGCCATAATGGACCAACCGGATTGTTAGGGTTTGCGCCCGTGCTCAATGCGGATGCCTTCAAATCCGCCTTCACCGCCGCCCAAGGGTGGGGGAGCTACCAACGGACCAAGGTCGGCCAACAATCCACCGAAACCATCACCCTCAAGCGCGGCTCCTTGCGACTGCGTAAATTTGAGTGTGCCCTGCCGGCTAACACGCTCGGTTTCTTAGCCCAGGCGAAACACAACGGTGCCACTACCGCCGCCACCTTTACCGTGACGGGTAGCACGCTGCGCTGCACCTTGCCCGCCGACCTAACACTCGCAGTTAACGACACGTTCCAAATCATTCACTTCACCTCTAGTCTAGCCGCTACCACTGACACGGATAGTGATGGACTAACAAACCTAGAGGAGACCAGTGGTATCGACGATCCCGCCACGGTGGCCGACCCACGCGGAAATCTCACCAATCCGGCGGCCACCGACACCGATGGCGACGGCACGCCCGATGGCGTCGAGGCTCGCCTCGGCACCAATCCGCTCAGCGGGAGCGAATTTTTCCAACCGATGATTTCACTCAACGCGCTTGGCCAAGTGCTCCTGACATGGCCAAGCGCGGTGGGCACCTCATTCACCGTCGAACGCAGCAGCACCCTGGGTGTCTGGTCTCCCATTGCCACCAATCTCGCAGGTCAAGCCGGTCACCTCACGTATTGCGATACCACTTCAACGAAAGCCTCAGCTAGTCACATGTTCTATCGTGTGCGGTTAGACTAGCGACCCGCGTGCCGTGCTGTTCCTTCCCCCCCATTTCGCGTGAAATGGGGGGGGTGAATCAATGCGCGGCAAGCCAGTTAGGGCCTGTGCCGTGCTCGACTTCGATGGGCACATCGTGAGGGAGCGGCAGGGCGTGGATCATGGCGTCGAGGATTTGGGGGACGAGTTCGTCGCGTTCGTCTAGTGCGAGGTCGAAGACGAGTTCGTCGTGAACTTGGAGGAGCATCCTCGACTGATAGGGTTTTGCGCGTAGCAGGGAGTCGATGCGGATCATGGCGAGTTTGATCATGTCGGCCGCAGTGCCTTGGATGGGGGTATTGATGGCGGCGCGCTCGGCATTGCCCCGGAGGTTCTGGTTGTCGGAGTTGAGGTCGGGAAATGACCGGCGGCGCCCGGTGAGCGTTTCCACAAACCCGCGATCACGGGCCTGGGCAATGGTGCGATCCATGAACTCGCGGATTGCCGGGTATTCGCGAAAGTAGGCGTCGATAGTGGCGGCAGCCTGGGCGCGTGGGATGGCGAGGCGCTGGGCGAGTCCGAAGGCTGAGATGCCATAGATGATGCCGAAGTTAACCATTTTGGCGGTTCGGCGCATGTCCTGGGTGACCTCTTCGGGGTCGATGACAAACACCTTAGCCGCTGTGATCGTGTGAATGTCGGCATGGTTGCGAAACGCCTCTATCATCGTGGCGTCGTTGGCCAAGGCCGCCATGACTCGCAACTCAATCTGCGAATAGTCACAACTCAAAATCTGAAATCCTTGATGCGCGAGATCCGATGATCTTGGAACGAAGGCTTGACGGATTTTACGGCCAGCTATCGACCTAACTGGTATGTTTTGGAGGTTGGGATCTGACGAGGCGAGGCGGCCGGTGGCAGCGGCCAGTTGGTGGAAATGGGTGTGAACGCGGCCAGTAGTCGGAACGATGTGGTTTGGCAGAGCGTCGAGATAGGTGGACTTGAGTTTCGAGGCTTCGCGCCACGAGAGGATGTCGGTGATGATGGGGTGCTTGCCTTCTAGCGTCGAGAGGGTTTGCTCGTCGGTACGGTATTGCCCGGTTTTGGTTTTCTTGGCTTTGTCTGCTAAGTTGAGGTGGTTGAAGAGGACGTCACCGAGTTGTTTGGGGGAGGCGATATTGAACGGTCGCTGAGCGTGGTGGTGGATCGATTGGGCGAGCTCATTGATTTGGATTTCGAGTTCATCGCCGATGAGGATGAGTGCGGCGGGGTCAATGGTGATGCCTTCCATCTCCATGCGAACGAGCACGGGCAGCAGCGGCCCCTCGATCTGATGGAAGATATGTTCTTGCCCCGAAGCTGATAGAAGCGCTCGGTATTTGGTGGCAAGCTGAAACGTGACGTCGGCATCCTCGGCGGCATATTCGGCGAGTTGGCCCATGGGGATGGCCGCCATATCGAGCTCTTTGCTGGCTTGGGATTTGCCCGCGAAGTCAAACAAATCATCTGATGGATTGGTCGGTGCTGTCGGTGATGCGATTTGCGCTAGTTTGACAGGTGTGTAGTGGAGGATGATTTCTGAGAGATAATCCATCGAGTGACGACGATCGGGCGCGACGAGCGAGTCGGCGAGCATGGTATCGAAAAACGGGCCGACCACATCGATGCCGTGATGGAGGAGGATGGAGAGATCGAACTTCAGGTTGTGGCCGATTTTTTCTGCGGGTGATGCGAAGATGGCGCGCAGGGTGGTGAGTGATGATTGCGCAAACGGAAGATACCATGCTTCATGGGCACTCCACGAAAAGGCGATGCCTAGCAGTTTTGAAGTAAAGCGGTCGAGACCGGTGGTTTCGATATCGAAGCAAAATGTGGTTTGTCGCGTGAGTGCCTCGATGAGTTGTTGTTGGAGGTCCGGGGTGTCGGCGAGGTGATAGGTGTGCTCGACGTCGCGCAGCGTGAGGAGGCGGTTTTCGGGGGGCGCGGGTGTGTCTGTGAGAGAGGGGCGCGCATCTAGCGGTGTGCTAGATGCTGCTGGGGCTGCGTCGTTCCAGAGGCGTCGGGTGAGCGCGCGTAATTCGAATTCTTGGAGCAGGGCATGGAGGGCGGCGTCATCGCGCGGTGAAAGGACGAGGTCATCCCATGTCACGTCCACCGGGACATCGGTGATGATGGTGGCGAGGTCATAGCTCAGCAGTGCCTGATCGGAGTGAGCTTCAACGAGTTCACGTGGCCTGCCTTTGATCTGCTCGGTGTGCGCGAGAAGGTTTTGAATCGACCCGAAATCCGCGATGAGCTTTTGAGCGGTTTTTGGGCCGATGCCAGGGACGCCAGGGATGTTGTCCGAGGCGTCACCCATGAGACCTAACAAGTCGATGATTTGGGTGGGTTCATTGACGCCCCAGATGGTGGGGAGGTCTTCGAGTCGGATGATTTCGTGATCGCTGCCCTTGCGGCCGGGTTTCCACATGAAGGTTTTGTCAGAGATCAACTGGGCGAAGTCCTTGTCTGGGGTGACCATGAAAGATTCAAATCCGGCGGGTTCCGCCCGCTTGACGAGCGTGCCGATGATGTCATCGGCCTCGAAGCCTTCGAGTTCGAGCACCGGGATGTGGAACGCGCGGCAAAGTCGTTTGATATGTGGGATGGCCGCGGCGAGTTCCTCGGGCATGGCGACGCGCTGCGCCTTGTAGGCCGGGAACTTCAGGTGGCGCGGGGTTGGGGCCGAGGTGTCGAAGGCGACGCCGATGTGGGACGGTTGTTCTTTTTCGAGAATCGCTAACAGGGTGTTAATAAAACCATGGAGAGCGGAAGTGTTAACGCCTTTGGAGTTACGGATAGGTGCTTGGATCAGGGCAAAATGTGCCCGATAGATTAGGGCCATGCCGTCGAGCAGGAAGAGGCGGTTCATCTCCGCAGCATGCAGACGCACACGCTGCGAGTCGAGTGAATCTCGTGGGCCACTGCCGGCTCAAACGGCTCGCCGCGCGCGTCATCGCGGTGTCGTATTGATGTTGCCAATGCCGTGGCAGCCAGAGCGGTGGCGGCGTGTTAGGCCAATCCGGCGCGGACGAGTAGCGGGTCGAGGACGGGGTCTCGCCCCATGAAGCGGCGATAGAGTTCGTCGGGTGGGGCGGAGTTGCCTTGGCTCAGGATGTGGTCGCGGAACGAGCGACCGGTTTCCGGATTGAGGATCCCTTCGTTTTGGAAGCGGGTAAACGCGTCGGCGTCGAGCACTTCGGACCATTTGTAGGAATAATAGCCTGCGGCATAGCCCGTCGGGCTACCAAACACGTGGGTGAAACGGCGCAGCGATGAGGGGGTTTGGGATTGGAGCGGTGGTTGATAGTCTGCTAGAATCGCGCGCTCCGCGCCGTCGAGATCCTTGCCGAGCCAATTTTCAAGGTGAATATGGAGTTCGAGGTCGAGCTTCGCTAATGACAACTGGCGCATAAAGCCCGAGGCGCTTAGGTAATTTTTGGCGGCGATCATTTTTGAGAAGAGCGCGTCTGGGATGGGGTCGCCGGATTCGTGGTGTCGGGCAAAAAGATCGAGCGATTGGCGGTCCCAACAGAAATTTTCCATGATTTGAGACGGCAGTTCGACGAAGTCCCATGGGACGTTAGTTCCTGATAGGGATTTCACAGGCACCTGGCTGAGCATGCCGTGGAGGAGGTGTCCGAACTCATGGAAGATGGTTTCGACTTCGCTGTGGGTGAGCAGCGCGGGTTGGCCATTCACGGGCGGGCTCATGTTGCCGATGATCAGGCCGAGGTGAGCCTCGCCGAGGGCACCGGTGTGGAGCGAGTTCATCCATGCACCACCGCGTTTCGACTCGCGTGGGTGCCAATCGGCATAGAATGACCCGAGGTGGGCATCGGTGTGCGAGTCATGGATTTCATAGCATGCCACTTCGGGGTGCCACGATTCTATCAGAGGTTCGGGGTTTTCCTGGTGAGGTGGGGAGGAATCCGGGGCGAGGCAGATGGTGTCTAATTGTCTGATAGTGATACCGAAGAGTCGCGCGGCGATTTCAAACATGCCGGACATCACGCCATCGACTGGGAAATACGGGCGCAGCACCTCGTCATCGAGATCGTAGTTTTCTTGGCGTTGGCGTTCGGCCCAATAGGCGACCTCCCACGGTTCGAGGGCCACGGCGAGATGGCCGGTTTTGGCCGTTTTGTATTGGGCGAGTTGGCGGTAATCGGCGAGGAAGGCGGGGTGGATGCGGGCATGGAGGTTTTTGATGAAATCCATGGCTCCGCTACCGGTTTTGGCCATGCGGCGCATCAAGGTGAGATCCGCAAAATGCGGGTGCCCGAGAAGAGCTGCCTTTTCGTGGCGCAACTCTAAAACCTGCCAGACTAACAGCGAGTTATCATGTTCGCCGCAGCTACCGACTTGCGAGGAAGCCTCCCAGATTTGGCGGCGTATCGACTCGTCATGCAGATGTTGCATGACAGGAAACATGGAGGGAAAATGCAGGGTGAAGCGCCACGCCGGGTGTTCCTCGGTGGCCAGTCCTTTCGCGCGGGCATTGGCCGCCGCCCCGGCCACGGCGGATTCGGGGAGTCCTGCTAACTGGCTGGCATCGGTGATGACCAGATCCCAAGCGTTGGTCGCATCGAGAACATGCTCGGCGTATTGCTTGGTGAGCGTCGAGAGCTGCGCCTCAATGGCCGCAATACGTTGCTTTTGCTGCGGTGGCAGGTCGGCCCCGGACTGGCGGAAATCCGCTAGAGTTTCGGTGATAAAGCGTTTGTGGATAGGTGCGAGCGCGTTGACCGACGGTCCTTCACCAACCTCCTTGAGCACGGCCCACAGGCGACCGTTGAGCGGAATGGACGCATAAAACTCGGTGACTTCGGGGAGCATTTGGTTGAGCGCCTCGCGCTGGGCTGGGTTATCAGACACCGAGTCCAGATGGTTTAGGCGCTCCCAACCGCGGCCGAGCTCGTCGGTGGCTTTTTCTAGCGCAAGAAAGGTTGACTCATACGTGGCCATGGCCGGGTCTTGCCCGCAGATCGCTTCAATGCGTTCATGGGCTTGGGCCAGAGCGAAGCGGATGTCTGGCTCAATGGCTGCGGGGGTGAGCGTTGACCAGCGGACATAGAAATCGGGGGCGAGAATCGGATGCATGGGATGGGGGTGTGGGGTGTGATGTTAGAACGAGCCGTTAAGTTTGCGACCAGTCCAAAAGAGAGCTAACAGGGAGATGAGGGTAACCAAAGTGCCCCAATGGGACCAGAGCGCAATGCGGGATTCGAGCGGGCGAGGTTCGGGTAAGGCGGTGATTTCCTGCACTAACTCGCCGAGTTGGGCCGGGTGAATCACCCGCCCGCGCGCCACACGGGCCATCTCCTCTAGCACCTCCGGGCGCGCCGGTTGCCCGGTTTTCTCGATATCGATACTCTGGGCTAACAGAGTGGTTTCGAGCGGTTTGTCCTCGGCCCCGCTAGCTGTGGCGCGGATTTTCCATGCGCCGGGTTGGTCCACCTTGAAGCGCCCGCTGAAGGCACCCCAAGCGGAGGCATTTTTTTGGAGTTCGAGGCGCTGGACTTGTCCGTTGGGGGCGGTGAGGTCCACGGCGACGCTACCTTTTTCGAGCGGGGCGCCGTTCGTGTCGAAGGCATTGGCGTTGAGGGTGACGGTGGCACCTGGTTCTGGGCGTTCCGGGGAGAAAAACAATCGGACGCGTTGGCCGGATGCCATGTTACGCTGATAGGACATCCAGCGCGCCACCTGCCCCCAGAATCGATAGTGATAGAGATCCTCGACGCCTTTGCGCCAGCGCCATGCGGAGTCGATGCCCATGAAGAGCACCTTGCCGGTGCCTGCGGGTTTCGTGACTAACAGCGGGATGGGTCCAAATTTTCCGCGCCGGTTGCCATGGACGGCTAATACTTCCGAGCCGCCCTTGGCTTTGATGACCGGGGCGTGCCAGAAAAACCCGGGTAATCGGCGCCAGATGGCCGGGTTTTCCTCCTCGTTGTTACCTAACATAGTGAGTAACGAGGTGCGCCCTTCGGTGGTGAGGTTCATCGGCGATGCGAGTGATTCCGCCATGCCAGAGTGGGATGAGTCGTCGAGAATCACAGGCATTAGATCGGAGAGTTCGGTATCTAGCAGCGAGAATTGGTTGCCTTGTGGGCCTGGCAGAAAGACCACGCCGGAGGCCTGGTTTTCGACGAGGCCGCGTATGAGTGCGCATTGATCTTTGGTGAGTTGGTCTTTGGCCACGCCGACATCGCCGAGGAAAATCACATCGTATTTCGCAAGATCCTCTAGTTTCGATGGGAACTCTTGAATGTAGTCAGTGCCGCCGCCAGGGCCAAGCGCGGGATGAAAGAGCAGGCAGGAAAGCTCGACCCCGGGGTCGCGTGAGAGGGCATTGCGGAGGAAGCGGTATTCCCAACGCGGCACGGTTTCGATAACCAATACTCGGATTTTCTCTGGTCGCCCGGCAATGAGAAACTTGCGAGAATTGTTAGACGCGATGAGTTCACCCTCGGCCACGGGAATGGAAACTTCGAGGGTGGAAGAGCCTTCCTTTTCAATCTTCCAGAGCACCGAATCGTAGGTTTCGGCATTGGGTGGAATGACGATATCCTTGGTGTGTTCTCGCCCGGACTCATCGCGCAGGCGGACGATGGTGCGAACTTGGCGGTCTAACGACGAGCGTATCGTGAACGGAATTTGGACATTTTCTCCCACGATGCCATAACTCGGGGCCGTAACAGATAATAGGTCGAGGTCTGGCAGGCGGGACGGGCTGCCCACGGGAATGGCGAAGAGCGGCACGCCACGCAGGCGCATTTTTTGGGCGGCAGCCACGGGTGGCTGGCCGAGGTTGTAATCGCCATCACTCATGAGCACCACGGCGCGTAGATTATTTTGATTTTCGAGGGCGTCGGTGAGTGGGCCATCAAGATTCGTGCCGACCATGGCGCTGGGATTGTTGCCGGGAGTGGCGATGGGGAGCATGATGACCTCGTTGGCTCCCGTGGCTTCTAGCGGTTTCCACCAATCAGCCGCGAGTGCCTTTTTCACCCATTCGGCGCGTGAAACGATGTCGGTTTTATCCGATAGAATGGGAGGCAGTGTGGCGTCGATGGTGGTCATCGACTTCGAGTCATCCCAAAGAATGGCGATCTTTGGTTTGGTGTTAGGATGAAGGATTGTGAGCCATTCGGGGCGCCAGAGAAGCACCACGACCGTTAGGGTGGCGATCATGCGTAAGGCTTCCAGACCTGCCGTGCGGCCGCGGTGCGGGCTGCGCCGCCAAATGAGAAACGACACCGCGCCCATGAGCACCAGAGCGATGATGCCTATCCAGAGGGTGACGGGAGTTGGTGTGAGGTGAAGCACTAAGTTTCTAGTATTTAACATTTAGTGAGTGCCGCATGGGTAGGCACAGCAGGGCTTCGGCGAATAGGAAGAACAGAGCCGCAACGAGAAAGGCGCGCCAGACGTCAAGGGCAAGGGATGGGTCATTAGCCTGTCCGGCCTGATCGAGCAAGGTGTAATGCGTGTCGGCTAGTAGCGCATCGAGCGCATCGCGAGTGAGGATTTCTGGAGTGTCTTCTTGCGCCGGGCGATTCATGGCGAGTAAGCGGTCGCCGAGGCGGAAAACACCGGCTTCCTGATTGGCGTTAGCGGGGTCTGGAGTGGTGGCCTCATCTAGGCGGTTGCGCGATTCCCCTGGCAGCAGGCGGGCAGATGCGGCCCCCACGGTCGTCAGATAGGACGCGTCGAAGCGATCGGCCCCGGCGGCGATGATGCGTTGGACGACTGGGAGTAACACATCGGCATCGCCCAAGTTTGACCAAGTGTAGTCTGGGATGGAGCTCAGAAACCATGCCGTGCCGTGATCGACGATGCGGCGAGTGAGGGCCGGCTCACCATCTTCCCAACGGGCTAACGCCGCGGTGTCACCCACCGGAATTTGGCGGCGAATCGCTTTGAGGCGCATCGCGGCGATGGGGGCACCCTCGATGCCATCGCGCATCGGCCCGTCGCTGCGGTTCCAATCTTTAAGAATGAAAAATTTGCCGGCGAGCGGCGCGGTGGGATCGGACCAGTGGATTTGATAGATGCTTTCGCTAGATGGGCCGCCGGGCGGGAGAAACAAAACCTGCCCGCCAGATGATAGAAACTGTTGGACGCGATCTGCCGTGGGACCGGTGGGAAGTGGTGCGGCCCAGAGAATGGCGGCGAGGTCCGCCGTGATGGCCGTGGCTGCTAGCCTAGGGTCCACACGTTGGCTGGCCAAGAGGTCCAAGCCGGGTGGGGCGGCGGCTAGGGCGAGGTAATCCGCGCAATCACCGGGAGCGGCCACGATGAGTGACTTCGCCGCGCGCGCCGGACCATAGGCAAAAAAGGCGGCGTTGTCCCGGGTATTGCCGTCGGCGGGTATCGAACACCAGCCATGACCGGTGGCACTGCCTGCTGGTAGGGCAAGGCGCTTTTGAAAACGCAACGATTGGCCCGGAATGCTGAGCGTCTCGGTGGTGCGCGTGCCGTTAAGGTGGGTGGTGAGCGGCAGTGCCGTCACTCCCCGCGCGTCACCACCACGCAGGATCTCCATGTCTAACAATAGTTCGTCGCCGACACGACGCGATCCTAGCAATCTAACGGCGGCGTTCGCTGCGCTCGCCCCGGTGAGCGAGAGAACGCGGAGGGCGGGTTTTTGGGGCAGGTTCGCCAAGCTCGCGCGGGCGGCGGCCCAGCGTTCATCATCCGGTTTCCAGTTAGATGTTTGCAGGTCGGATGCCAGCCAGATTTCGGCTCGCCCCGGGGATTCCGCTAGAAACTCGGCGGCGCGGGTGAGCAATGCCGGGAAATCCGCGGCGCTGTCGGTGGCGGCGGTGGCGGATATATCGGCTAGAATGTCAGGGGAAGGAACCTCCTGTGGTGTGTTAGATGCGCTATCGATGAGCACCAAGCGTGCGCCGCCCAGGTTGGCCATGGCGGCGCGGACTTTTTGGAGGACGATCTGGCGGCGCGAGTCGAGGCCGTCGCCGGGTTTGATTTCCATGGAAGCCGAGCGGTCAAGCAGGAGCACCACGGTATCGATTGAGCTGCCGCCCCAGCCGAGGAAGCCTGAGACGATGGGGCGAGCGGCGGCGAGAGCGAGGGCGGCGATGGCGAGGGCGCGGCAGGCCAGGATGAGGAGGTGGCGGAGTTTTTTCTTACCGCGCGATTGGCGTGCCGCTTTGAGTAGAAACTGCATCGCCGCCCACGGGATGGTTTTGTGGCGTCGGCGGTTGATCAGGTGAATCGCGATGGGCACAGCGGCCGCCGCGAGAAACCAGAGAAAGATGGGGGAAAGAAAAAGCACGGTAGAGAAAGTACTAAATTCTAAGCATTAAATTCTAAACGGAAGAAAAAGAGAGGAAACGCGGAAGTTAGACTGAGCCATATCGGATTTTGTAGTTTGCCGCGATGGAACCGGACGCGCGCAGGACCTGGTCCACATCCGTCCATTGCTCGCGTGTCCATTTGACGCCAGCGAAGCAGCGGCGTATGCCGAGCGCGAACAGGAATGTGCGTTCCTCCAAATCGTAAAGCGGGGTGCCATCTTCCATTTCTTCGTTTAGAATTTAATGCTTAGAATTTAGTGCTTCACCTCTTGGACTTAGGCAGGCGCGCGGTGAGGAATTCGCGGAGGAGCGGCTCTAATGGAGTGTCGGTGGTAACGAGTTGATAGTCGGCAGCGGCGTCGTGGCACTTAGCGCGCACGGTGGTTAGGAACTCCTGCAGGGCGGATTGGTATTCCTCGGCGATGAGGGCGGGTTCGGCGACGATGCTGGTGGAGTCCTCGAGATCGACGAAGCGCAGCGGGCGCTCGAAGTTGAAGGAGATTTCCTGCGGGTCCATCAGATGGAACACCGCAATGTCGTGCTTGCGGTAGCGCAGGTGCTGGAGCGCCTCGCTCAAGGCGTCGGGTTCGGTGAATAAATCCGATAGGATGATCACAAACGCGCGCTGGCCGATCTTTTCGGCGATGGTGTGGAGAGCGCCGAGTAGGCCGGTCGGGCCGGACGGATGGGTTTGGCCGAGGGTGGTGAAGAAGCGATCGAGGTGAGCGGCTCGCCGGCTCGGCGGCACATCGAGGTGGAGGCCGTCGGTGCAGATCGCGAGTCCGGCGGCGTCGCCTTGGTTGACTAACAAATATGCGAGTGAGGCGGCGATTTTCCGCGCGAATTCGATTTTGGTTTCGCCTTTACCGGCGAAGTTCATGGAGCCGGAGGCGTCGATGACGAAATACGCGCGCAGGTTGGTATCGGCCTCGAATTCCTTGATGTAGAAGCGATCGGAGCGGGCGAATGCCTTCCAGTCGAGGCGGCGGGTATCGTCGCCCGGGACGTATTTCCGGTATTCGGCGAATTCGACGGACGAGCCGCGGTGGGGCGAGCGGTGTTTGCCGACGACGTTACCTAACATCGGGACGCGCGTCTCGATGGGCAGCGCGGCGAGGCGAGAGAGCATCGCGTTGTCAATGAAGGAGTGCATGATGAGAAACCAGAGACCAGAATCCAGAAACAAGAATAAACGCAGTCGGCGGGTTAGGTGGTGGTGAGTTTGTCGATGAGAGATCTTAGCATCTTCGAAATTTCTCGCGTCTCCTCGATCATTTCAGATGTTCCTTTGAAGGGATCGATGCCGAGTTCGCGGCAAACTTCGCGATGAATCATGAGTTGGGTTCGTAGCTCGCCGCATGATCCTTTGCTGTAGCCCAAGAACCGGCAGAAGTCGGGATCTGACGAGCGCTCCGAACCTTCCGCAATGTTCGAGGGAATCGAAATGGCCGAACGTGTGATTTGGTTCTTCAACTCAAACTCCTTCGAGCCATGGGTGGCCACACAGACGTCAACCGCCAGCCTACACCCGCGCTTCCAGACATCCAGATTTTCAAAGTTATGTGATTTCATCTTCTTCTCTGGTCTCTGGTCTCTGGTCTCTAATATCTGGTCTCTGGTCTCTGGTCTCTGGTCTCTTAGTCGCGCATTTCCTTGATCAAGCGATCGACGATTTTTTTGGAGGTCATGCCTTGGGACTCGGCGGTGAAGTTGGTGATGATGCGGTGGGTGAGCACGGACGGTGCGACGGCTTCGAGGTCTTCGAGTGATGCCATATAGGAGCCGTGCAGGGCCGCGCGAGTTTTGGCACCGAGGATGAGGTATTGCACGGCGCGCGGGCCGGCACCCCAGCCGACGGTGTCCTTGATCCATTGGGGCGACTCGGGTTGGCCGGGGCGGGTCATGCGGACAAGTTTCACGGCGTATTCATAGAGGTGCTCGGGTACCGGGACGCGGCGGGCTAATTGTTGGAACGCGAGCACTTTTTGGCCGTCGAGCAGGTGTCTGAGTGATGGGCGGGCAGAGCCGGTGGTTTCGCGGGCGATGCGTTTTTCCTCCTCATGGGACGGGTAATCGACGTCGATGAGGAACATGAAGCGGTCGAGCTGGGCTTCGGGAAGCGGGTAGGTTCCCTCTTGTTCGATAGGGTTCTGGGTGGCGAGCACGAAAAATGGCGTGGGCAGCGTGTAGGTTGTGCCAAGCACGGTGACCTTGTTTTCCTGCATGGCTTCGAGCATGGCCGACTGGGTTTTGGCTGGGGCGCGGTTGATTTCATCGGCCAAAACGATGTGAGCAAACACCGGCCCTTTCATAAATTCAAAATGCCGCCGCCCACCCACGCCCGATTCCTGGATGATGTCGGTGCCGGTGATGTCGGCGGGCATCAGGTCAGGGGTGAACTGGATGCGGTTGAACGAAAGATCGAAGGTTTGGGCGACCGACGACACCAGCAAGGTTTTGGCCAACCCTGGCACGCCCATGAGGAGCGCGTGGCCACGGGCAAACAGGCAAATCGCCAAACGCTCAATGACTTGGTCCTGGCCAATGATGATTTTTCCGAGCTCAGCACGGAACGCTTGGTAGATTTTTCCGAGTTCGTCGATGGCGGCGACATCGTCGGGCGGTAGCTGCTGGGAAAGTTCGGGATGCGCTTCCATAGGGTGTGGTTAGGAGAGACGCTAGGAGGCGTCCTTGTTTTGTCCAGACGGGATGTCGCGCGGGGCATGGAAAATCATCCCGCGTGCGCCGCCATACCGCACAATCGCGACCCGTCACCGATGTTTCTCTACTACTTGTCTGACCCTCTATTTCATCCGTGTGATGGAGCACGAGTTGGAATTGTAGGAACCAGTGGGCCAAGGGGTGGTGTTTTTATCAGAGGTGGAGTAACTGAGAGAGAGAGTGGATGCGTTGGATTAACGAGTATGGGCTAACAACTGAGTGCGTAGAAACGGAGCCGTGCGGGAACTTTTGGAGGAGATGATTTTTTCGGGTGGGCCTTTGGCGACGATATTGCCGCCGTGGTCGCCGGCTTCGGGGCCGAGGTCGATGATCCAATCGGCTTCGGCGGCGACGGCCATGTGGTGTTCGATGACCACGACGGAGTGACCCTCATCGACGAGGCGGTGGAGGATATCGATGAGACGTTTGATATCCTCGAGGTGGAGGCCCACGGTGGGTTCCTCGATGAGGTAGAGGTTAGAGGTTTGGGATGAGAGGTTAGTGATGCGAGACTTGATCGGGTGGCCCTTGATGAGTTGCGCGACGAGTTTGATGCGCTGGGCTTCGCCGCCCGAGACGGTGGGAGATGGCTGCCCGAGTTGGAGGTATCCTAGGCCGGTATCGGCCATGAGTTGGAGGGGTTTGGCGATGCGGGGATGGGCGGCGAAAAAGGTGGCGGCTTCGTCGATGGTCATGGCGAGGACGGCGCCGATGTGGTGGTTGCGCAAGGTGACCTCGAGAGTGGCGGGGTTATAGCGCTGGCCATTGCAAGATTCGCAATGGACCCAGGTGGTGGGGAGGAAGTTCATTTCGAGTTTGACGCGGCCGTTGCCCTTGCACTCAGGGCATCGTCCGCCATCGGTGTTGAAGGAGAAACGCGAGGCGTCGAAGCCGCGGATGCGTGCGTCGGGGAGCTGGGCATAGAGCGCGCGGATGTGATCAAAGACTTTCACATAGGTGGCCGGACAGGAGCGTGAGGTTTTCCCGATGGGTGATTGGTCAACCTCATAACAGGCTTTGATGGATGCGAAACCGGAGGCGGATTGATAGGTTTGGCTCGATTTTGATTCGGGGGTGGCATGAGCCGCCGCCGCTAGGCATTGGTGCATGAGGGTGGACTTACCGGAGCCCGAGATGCCGGTGAGCACGGTGAGGCGGGCGAGTGGGATGGAGGCGGTGATGTGTTGGAGGTTGTGAGCCGAGCATCCGGTGAGGGTGAGACACGGGTGGGATGCGGGGACTGGGCGTCGGGAGCCACGGGTGGGATGGACCAGTGGGTGGCAAAGCGCGCGCAATGTTGGGGAATGGAGGTGAGATTTGAGTTTTGAGATTTGGGCTTGGGAAGCGGTGTGGTGTGGTGGTTTCCCCTGAAAGACGACTTCACCGCCGGAGCGGCCAGCGCCGGGGCCGAGGTCGATCAAGTGATCGGCAGCGGCGATGGTGTCTTCGTCGTGTTCGACGATGATGAGAGAGTTGCCGTGATCGCGCAGTTGGATGAGGGTTTTGAGAAGGGCGATATTGTCGCGCGGGTGGAGGCCGATGGTGGGTTCGTCGAGGACGTAGAGGACGCCGCGCAGGTTAGACCCGAGTTGGGCAGCGAGGCGGATGCGTTGGGATTCGCCGCCGGAAAGCGTGTTGCCTGAGCGATTGAGTTGGAGGTATCCGAGGCCGACCTGTTCGAGGAACATCAGGCGTTGGAGGATTTGGGGGAGGATATCGCGTGAGATGAGGGCCTGGCGTGGGTCGGGGAACGTGAGATTGGAGAAGTGTTGGGTGGCCGAGGCGATTGAGAGCGCCGCGAGATCTGAGATTGAGAGCGAGGGATGCGAGCGGGACGATGGTGGAGCGCCCGCATGGAGGCGCACGGCTGAGGCGATCGGGTTGAGGCGCGTGGCATGGCAGGCGGGGCACTCGATGAGATCGGCATCCTCCATGCGTTCGATGCTGCGTTCGGCATCGAGTTCGGCTTCGAGCAGGGAATCAAAGCGTGACGGGTCCAGGGCGCGGTGGTGTTTCGGGACGCGGCCGTGGCCACGGCATTGGGGGCACCAACCGTGGGGTGAGTTGAATGAGAAGAGTCGGGGGTCGAGCTCCTCGAATGACTGATGGCAGTTAGGGCAGTTGTCCTTGGTGGATAGCAGGATGATGGATTGGTCGGCGGTGAAAAGTTTGATGAGTCCTTTTCCGATAGAGAGGGCGCGTTGGATGGGTGATAGGAGGTCGAGCAGGGTGGTTTGGTGTAAGGAATCGGCCACGACGACATCGATGTCGTGTTCCTTGAAGCGTTCGAGGCGGGTGAAGTCTTTGGCGTCGAGGAAATGATGGTCAACGAGCAGGCGTGAGAATCCTTGTTTGAGAGCCCACTCGGCGATCTCGGTGTGATAGCCTTTTTTGGCGCGCACCAGGGGGGCTAAGAGCGAGATGGGGCCCATTTTGAGGTGGGAGGCGATGGTGTTTTCGATGGCGGCGATGGATTGCTTGGCCACCGGGATCTGGCAGTGCGGGCAGTAGGGCGTGCCGAGTTTCGCGTAGAGCAATCGGATGAAGTTCCAGATTTCGGTGACGGTGGCCACGGTGGATTTTCCGCCGCCTTGGGAGACGCGTTGTTCGATGGCCACGGTGGGTGGCAGGCCGACGAGCTGGTCGATGTCGGGTTTTTCGAGTTGTTCGGCGAATTGGCGTGCGTAGGCGGACATCGAGTCGAGGAATCGGCGCTGGCCTTCGGCGAAGAGGATATCGAAGGCGAGGGTTGACTTGCCGGAGCCCGACAGGCCGGAGATGACGACGAGTTGGTTGCGCGGGATGTCGAGGGAGATATTTTTGAGGTTGTGGTGGCGTGCGCCGCGGAGCGAGATGAGGGGTTTTTGGGATGGGGTTCGGCGGCGGGGTGCTGGTGGCGTGACGGCTGAAACGGGGGCGGACGAGTCGTGGCGATCGAGCGCGGTGCGCAGGAAGCGGCCGGTGGGCGAGTCGAGGGCAGCGATGGATTCGGGGGTGCCGGAGGCGACGAGTTGGCCGCCGTGGGTACCGGCATCGGGGCCGAGGTCGAGAATCCAATCGGCGGATTTGATGACGTCGAGATTGTGTTCGATGACGAGCAGTGAGTGGCCGGCATCGACGAGTTGTTGGAAGACGCCTAGTAATCTAGCGATATCCGAGAAGTGGAGTCCGGTGGTGGGTTCGTCGAGGATGAGGAGTTGTGGAGGTGGGGATGAGTGGGTTGTTGGGGGTGGGGCGTGGGAGGCTGCGAGGAGTTGGCAGAGTTTGAGGCGTTGGGATTCGCCGCCGGAGAGGGTGTTGAGGGGTTGGCCGAGTTTGAGGTAGTCGAGGCCGACGGTGACGAGCGGGGTGAGCAGGCTGATGATTTGGCGTTGGAGTTTGAGGTGTGCCGCGGGATGATCGAGGTGAGTGGAGAAAAAGGTGATGGATTCGGCCACGGTGAGGTCGAGTACGTCGGCGATGGAAAGGCCGTCGAGGGAGTATTCAAGGGTGGATGCTTTGAAGCGGCGACCGTTGCAGTCCGGGCAGGTCACGTAGAGGTCGGAGAGAAACTGCATTTCCACTTTTTCGAAGCCGTTGCCTGAGCATCGGTCGCAGCGACCGTCGCCGGAGTTGAACGAGAAGAATCCTGGTTTGAGAGCGGCGGATTTGGCCGACGGGGATTGAGAGAAGAGTTGGCGGATGGGCTCGAAGGCACCGAGGAAAATTGCTGGGGTGGAGCGCGGGGTTCGGGCGACGGGGGATTGGTCGAGCAGGGCGACGGCGCCGAGGTGGTGGGAGCCGCGGATTTCGCGGATGGGGGCGGGATCATCGGTGATGGGTTGGCCGAGTTTGCGGGCGAGGTTCAGATAGAGGACGTCATGGGCGAAGGTGGACTTGCCGGAGCCAGAGACGCCTGTGAGGCAGAGAAACAGGCCAAGCGGCACGTCGGCATCGAAATTTTTGAGGTTGTGGCGTGTGGCACCGCGGATGGCGAGCAAGCGATTTTTTTGTGGGGGTCGGCGGTGGGTGGGCACGGCGATGGCTAATTCGCCGGTGAGCCAGGGTCGGGTGCCGGAGGGGAGTGAGATTTCCGAATGGGAGATGTGAGGTGGGTGCTGGGTGGGTTTGGCGTTTGTGGGGGTTCCCTGATAGATGAGTTGTCCGCCGAATTGGCCGGCGCCTGGGCCGAGGTCCACGAGGTGGTCGGCGGCGAGCATGACGGCGGGGTCGTGTTCGACGACGACGAGGGTGTTTCCTTTATCGCGGAGGCCGTGGAGGACGGTGACGAGGCGCTGGATGTCACGGGGGTGGAGGCCGACGGTGGGTTCGTCGAGGACAAAGAGGGTTCCGGTGAGGGCGGCACCCAGGCAGGTGGTGAGATTCACGCGCTCGACTTCTCCCCCGGAGAGCGTGCGTGTCGGGCGATCGAGGGTCAGGTAGCCGAGGCCAACTTCATCGAGATACGACAGTCGCGAAGTGATTTCGGTGAGGACGAGGTCGAGGGTGGGGTCGGATTCGGGGCGGGAGATTTGAGACGGGATTTGGGCGAACCATGCGAGGAGCTCGGAGATGGGGAGAGCCCAGAGGTCGGGGAGGGTTTTGGCTAGGATTTTGAAGCAGAGCGCTTCGGGCTGTAGGCGGTTGCCGCGGCAGGCTGAGCAGGTGGTGTAGGACCGGTATCGGCTCAGGAAGACGCGGACGTGCATCTTGTAAGCCTTGGTTTCGAGCCAGGCGAAGAATCCGCGCACGCCATACCATTGGCCGGAGCGCCAGAGAGCCTCGAGGGAATCGGGTGAGAAATCGTCGGTTTGATGATCTCCGTAGTAGATCCATTGTTTTTCCTCATCGGAGAGGTCTATCCATGGCGTTTTGAGAATGAGTTTGCGGGATTTGGCGCAGCGGATGAGGTCACGCAGGCATTCGTCGCCGCGCTCGCCTTGGAACGGTTTGATGGCACCTTGGGCGATAGAGAGCGACGGGTCGGGGACGGTTTTTTCGAGATCGAGGCCGATGGATCGTCCGAAGCCTCGGCATGTGGGGCAGGCCCCGAGCGGGCTGTTGAACGAGAAGAGCGGGGGGGTGGGGGCGCGCAGGGTGAAGCCGGTGGCGGGGTTGGTCCAGGTGGTGCTAAACGCGCGGAGCAAGCAGGCCGGGGTGGGTTGCGATTGCTGGATGGAGGCGTGGCCTTTGCCGAGGAGGAACGCGGCTTCGAGGGCTTCGAGGAGGCGGGAGTGGTTTTGCGGGGTGAGGGTGAGGCGGTCTTGGATGACGTGGACGGGTGATAGGATCTGGTGGGCAGGGTTCGGGACGGGCTCATCGGTTCGGACGACGGTTCCGTTGACGAGGATGAGGAGGTAGCCCTGAAGATTGAGGAAGGAAAAGAGCTCGTCGGGCTGGGTGCCATCAGGGACGGGGATGGGAAAGGTGATGAGAACCGCGCGATTGGCGTGGTGGGTCATGGCCCATGTCGCGGCGGATTGCGGCGAGTCGGGTTGAATCGTTTCGCCGGTCTGCGGGTCGTAGGCGGTGGCCAGCCGGGCGAAGAGCAGCTTGAGGTAATCGTTGATTTCCGTGAGCGTCCCAACCGTCGATCGGGTCGATCGGACGTGGTTTTTTTGTTCGATGGCGATGGCGGGTGGGATGCCATCGATGGACTCCACGTCCGGTTTGTCCATGCGGTCGAAAAACTGACGGACGTAGGGCGAGAAGGTTTCGACGTATCGCCGCTGGCCCTCGGCGTAGAGCGTGTGGAACGCGAGGGAAGATTTGCCTGAGCCGGACGGTCCGGTGACGACGGTGAGTTTGCCGAGCGGGATATCGAGGTCGAAGTTGCGCAGGTTGTGCTGGCGGCAACCGGAGAGGCGGATGGCGGGGTGAGCGTGGGATGGCACGCGCAGAATTTAAGCAGAAACGGGCAGACCGCCAGAGGAAGTGTTCAAAGGGCTGCCAGAACTGCTAACAGATGCGAGATTATTCTTTGGTGGTCGTTTCCCCGAGGATGAGGGTTGGGAAATACGTTGCGTCGTCGCGGGTTTTCGCGATTTCCTCCTCGATGAGGGTTATCGCGGCAGGGTCGTTGGTCGGTTTGAGGCGTTCGATTTGTTTTTCGAGGCCGAGGATGTAGATGGGGGCGAACCGGACGAGTTCCTGTTGGATCACGTTATCGAGGGCGGATTGTTTTTCGACTGCATGGGCGAGCAATTCGGGCACGCCTGGCACTTCGGTGAATGAAGATTCGAGGAATGCGGGGACGCGGTTGTTGTCGCTGTGCCAGGTGGCGACGGCTTTGGTGAGTTCGGTGGTGAAGCGGGTTTTTCCGGAGCCGAGTTTATTCGCGCAGAGGAAGAGTGATTTTTCCAAGGCCCAGGAATTCCCTTTGATCTGAGCGCGATACTTCGTGAGCGTTGGACCGGCGCGGTCCTGCATGATTTTTCGGGCGCGGGCGAAAAACCCTGCAACGTCGAATTTTGGTTCGGCGGGGAGCGTGAATCCGTTGGTTGTCTGATTGTCAGGTTCCGGAGCCGTCGGCTCTTCGACTGCCTCGGGGGCTGGTTTCGGGGCCGGTGGCGGGGTGGGTTCTGGAGCCGGTTTTGGCGCGGGTTTTGGTGCGGGTGCGGTGGGCGGGGTGGGAATGATTGGCGGGGTGGGTTTGTAGAAGTGTTTGTAGGCGAAGGCACCGGCGATGATGGCCAGCAGAAGCATGAGCAGAGCTGGCAAGCTTGACGACTCCTGCTCGACGGTCGGCCGTCTTCTGGTGGCCGCCGACCCTTTGCGAGGCGGTTTGCGATCCGAGCTGGAGTGCTTTCGCTGGGGCCCGCGAGTCGTTGCGGCGATGGCGCGGAGGTCTTCGGCGATTTCTTCGGCGCTGGTGTAGCGGCGGGCTGGAAAGGGGTCGGTCGCGCGACGAATGATGGCGTCGAAACGTGAATCGCAATGAATGATGACTGAAGCCGGGCGGGGGTCATCCGCGGGAAGGCGACCAGTGAGCAATTCATGGAGCATCACCCCGACCGAGAAGAGGTCGGCGCGGTAGTCCACGGCTTGCGGCGCGTGGACCACTTCGGGCGCGGTGTAGTGCGGCGTGCCAAAGATTTCCTCGTTATGACCCACTTTGTGCTCGATGGGGCGGGCGAGTCCGAAATCACCGATTTTGGGTTGGGCGGAGAGGTCTAGTAGTATGTTAGACGGTTTGATATCGCGGTGGATGATGCCGTTGGAGTGGGCATGGGCAAGGCCGAGGCAAATGCCCGTGACGAGTCGGATGACTTCCGTGGGATCAATGGCGGAGTCGTGGGCGGAATGGAAGAGTGATTGGCCGGGCACATACTCCATGATGATAAAGAGCATGCCGTTGACCTCGCCGAAGTCGTAAACGCCGATGAGATTGGGATGGTTGAGGCGGGCCATGGCCTTAGCTTCCGCCTCGAATCCCGCGCAAAAGGAGGCGTCACGGCTGAACTCCTGAGGGAGGATTTTGATGGCGACGGTGCGATCGAGAGATTTTTGGACGGCGCAATAGACAGCACCCATGCCGCCGGTGGCGATGAGGCTATGGAATTCGTAACCCGGGAACAAGGGGGCGAGGTCGGCGAGTTCAGGGGCGCTGAAAGTGAGATGAGGTGGTTGAGAATCGCTCATGATGAGGAAAGGGGTCGGCCGTTAGTCTAGCTGCGGGAGGGTAAGAGCGAGGCTCTGGCGACATCAAGGGGAATGATACGACGACGAAAAGGAAATATTGCATTTTGTGTTGGCGCGTTTGAGGAAGGCGCGGCACGTTTTCGCCCCAACGAAACCTAGCATGCTCGACCTCACCGAAATGGTTCTCACCGGCAGTTTTGCTGCGGCTTTCGGACTTTTTCTGGTGGGTGCGCTGGTGAAGCGTGGGCGAGGTGCCGCGAATAGGGTTTTGGGTGATGCGGTGGGGTGGGGGCCGCCGGAGTTGCCGGTTGGCCGGGTGGCGGTTTGGTTTTACCGGCCATTGGATTTGGTGGGGGCGGGGTTGGTGTTTGGGATGTTTGGCGTCTTGGTGTTAGGTTCGGCGCGGCCCGCTGAGGCGGCGGCGCCGGTGTTAGGGTTTGTTACGATGTTAGTGAACATCGCCTTGCAGTTTGTGTTAGCCGGAGGGCTTGCCATTGGGGTGGTGCGGCGCGTTGGGTGGGTCACCTGGCTGGGTCTTCGGTGGTCGGGATGGGCATGGGTTTTAGTGATCGCGCCCGGGGCGGTATTGTTCATGTGGGCGGTTTTTGGCGCACTGATGGGGTGTGGTTATATGGAATGGATGGAATCGCTAGGGGTGGAGACCGTGCAGGATGCGGTCAAAGTGTTGCAGAAATCTGAGGACCCGTTGATTTTGGGATTGATGGCTTTTGCGGCTGTGGTGGCTGCTCCGCTGTGCGAGGAAATGGTTTTTCGGGGGTATATGTATCCGGTTTTAAAAAAGTTTAGTGGGCGGTGGGCGGCGGCGGTTTGTTCGTCGTTAGTGTTTGCGTCGGCTCACGGGGATTTGACGGCGTTGTTGCCACTCTTTATTTTTGGTGGGGTCTTGGTGGTTCTTTACGAGATGACAGGATCGTTGTGGGCACCGGTAGCGGCGCATTTTTGTTTTAACAGTGCCACGGTGGTTACGCAAATGGCGGCCCGTTATTTTAATATTTCGTTAGATGCTGTGCCATGACAACCCTGCGCGATATCGGTGAAGACGCGTTGATCGCCCGGCTCGTCGGCTTGGTGCCGCGCGATGCCCAGCCCGCCGCTGGGCCAGGGGACGATTGTGCCGTGTGCGATCCCGGGCCACTGCACGAGACACTCCAACTTTTAAAAACCGACGCGTTGGTAGGTTCGATTCATTTTTTGGGAGATGCGCCAGGGCGAGCGGTGGGATGGAAGGCTGTGGCGCGGGTGGTTTCGGATATGGCGGCGATGGGTGGTCGGGCGGAGCGGTATTTGGTGACGGTGGCGTTGGCGCAGGAGACGGAGGTGGGGTGGGTGGAGGATCTTTATCGAGGGATTAGCGATTGTTTGCACACTTTTGGTGGGGTGTTAGCAGGCGGTGAAACCGTGAGCGTGCCACCGGGCAGCGCGCCGGTCATTTCCATCGCGGCTCTGGGTAGCGTTCGGCGCGAGCATCTCGTGCTGCGCTCGACGGCTAGGCCCGGGCAAATGTTGCTCGTGACGGGCACTCTAGGCGGCTCGCTGGGTGGCAAGCACCTGAATTTTACGCCGCGAATGGAAGCCGCTCATTGGTTGGTGGCGCATTTCAAGCCAACGGCGATGATGGATCTATCGGATGGATTGGCGAAGGATTTGCCGCGCCTCGCGGCGGCTTCTGGCTGTGGATTTCTCCTTGACGAGGCGGCGCTTCCGCTCACGGCGGACTGCACCGTTGCGCAGGGCTTGGGGGATGGTGAGGATTTTGAGTTGTTGTTAGCGCTAGAGGCGCAGCGGGTGCCAGAGTTATTAGAGTGTTGGGCTCGGCAGTTTCCGGAGTTGCCCATGACGCTGATAGGGCGGCTCGTTGACGGTGGTGATGGCGCATCGCTGGCCGGCGGGTGGGATCACTTTGCGCGGGTCGAGTGACGAGCGGGACGTTGTGTTGATCTGGGTGATTCGCTGCTTGTCAGCAGGCGTGCGATTCATTGGGATGGCGTTGCCACCTTGAGTAATTTGTTTTTCCATCTTTACACCACCCATGACCGCGTCGCGTCCCCTGATTTCGTTTCGTCTTTCGTTGATGATGTTTTTGCAATTTTTCATTTGGGGGGCGTGGTTTGTGAGTTTGGGGGCATGCTTAGATGCGAATCGGCTCGGGACGATCATCGGCTCGGCCTATGGGAGTGCGCCGATAGCGGCGATACTCGCGCCGCTCTTTTTGGGGTTGGTGGCTGATCGGTTTTTTCCATCGGAGAAAGTGATGGGGGTGTTGCTGTTAGTTGGGGGTGGGGTGATGTTAGCGGTGCCGGGATTTGCGGCGGCGGGAGATGCGGGCATGGTCAAGAGCCTCTTTTTGGTTCACATGCTTTGTTTCATGCCCACGCTTGGCCTTGGCAATTCCATTGCCTTCACCCACGTTGCGGATCCGAGTCGATTTCCTGCGTTGCGGGTCTGGGGGACCATTGGCTGGATAACGTCCGGTCTCTTGATCGGGTTTCTTGGATGGTCAACGAGCTTGAATATTTTCAAGCTCGCGGGCGGCGGCTCGTTGCTATTAGGTTGTTACGCGTTTTTGTTACCCTCCACGCCGCCCCCGGCGAAGGGTCAGGCGCTCAAGCTCGGTTCGCTCTTCATGGTGGATGCCTTCCGGTTGTTAGCCCGACCGGCATTTTTCATCTTTATTTTGAGCTCTACGTTGATATGCATTCCGTTAGCGTTTTATTACAGCACCACTTCGATATTTCTCACCGACATGGGCTTCAAGCAGCCGGCGTCGTCCATGGCTATCGGGCAGATGTCGGAGATTATCTTCATGCTGCTCATTCCCATCTGTTTCCGCAAGCTAGGGGTGAAGCGCATGATTTTGTTAGGTATTGCGGCGTGGGTGGTGCGTTATGGGCTCTTTGCCATGGGCGCGCCAAACCAGGTGGCGTGGATGATGTTTGTGGCCATCGCTCTGCATGGTATCTGTTATGATTTTTTCTTTGTGACGGGCTTCATCTATGCGGACAAGGCCGCGCCGACCACGGTGCGCGGTCAAGTCCAGTCGATGTTGGTGTTTTTCACCCAAGGGGTGGGCATCTTCATTGGCTATCGGATAGCCGATATGGCGATGCAGTCGCGCGTGAGCGGCCATGGCGAGCTGGCCACGGCGATCACCGCGGCAGGCAGTGCGGGCGAGCCAACGAGTTTTGCCGCGCAGCTTGGCCAGATGTTTTCGGTGGGGTTACCAAAGGTGGACGCCGATTTGTTAGTGCGTGTGGGTGGTCAATGGCAGGCGTTCTGGCTGATACCTGCAGGCATGGCCGCAGGCATGGCCGTGATATTTTTTCTAGCCTTTTGGGACAAGTCCGCCGATGGCGGGGAAGGGCCGCGATGAGTGAGTGGCGGGCGCGTTGAGGATATACTGCCGCGCCTCATGTTTTGTGGAAAACGGTCAGGGCCTTTCCACAAATTGTTATGCGCGACAGGATAAGATTATTCGATGATGACGCAGGAGCCTTCTTTGACCTTGGAGAAAACCAAGGGGATGATCTGTCTGGGGCCGCGAACGCAGGCGTGAGACGCCGGATAGCGGCGGACGGGACCGATGTGGTGGCCGACGCCGTCCTGGGTGAGGCGCATCCAATAGTGCATTTCGGCACCCTCGAAGCGGCCGCCCTCGGGGAGTGGGTCGAGGATGGCGTCGGCATTGCCATTGACGATTTCGCCTGTGGCGTCGTAATACTTCCCGTATCGGTTAGACCGTTTTTCGATAACTTTTTCGAGGATGTAGAAGGTGCCGGTGGGGGTGGGTCGGCTTTGGATTCCAGAGCAGATAGGGTAGTCCATGGCGACGTCGTCGCCGTTCATGAGCATGCCGCGTTGGGTCGCTAGATCGATGCGGATATGCGAGTTTTGCTGGGTGGTGCGTGAGAGCAGGTCGTCGTTTTTCCAGGTATTGTGAGTTTTCGGGTAGATGGGCAGTGCTTTGAAATGATCATAAGAGCCGACCGGGAAGGGGTTGATGGCTTTGCCGTCGCTGCCGATTTGGGGGTGCGCGTTGTGGTGGGCGCAATTTGCTAGGACGAGGGAGGCTGCGGCGGCTAGGCACCGGGCGAGGTTGCGAAGAGTCATCATGAGCAGGAAAAAGAAGCCGGTGGGTTGTGTGATGAGAGGCGTGAGGATGGCAAGCCGACGGCCTTTCCGGAGAACCGAAAAGGCCGTGAAAACCGTCACGGTGATGGTGACGAAAATTGCCATGATCGGCGGTCGTTAGATCGCCATGTCCTTGAGTTTTTTCAACGGGCGCACCTTGACGACGGTGGTCGCGGGTTTGGCTTTGAACATCACTTCTTCCTTGGTGAAGGGATTGATGCCCTTGCGTGCTTTGACGGCCGGTTTGCGTAGCGTGCTGATTTTCAACAATCCGGGAAGGACGAATTCGCCGACCGAGCGTTTGTTAATGTGAGCTTCGATGACGTCGGCGAGGCTATCCAAAACTCCTGCGACTTGCTTGCGTGTGAGTGCGGTGCTTTCTGCGATCTGCTCCAGGATTTGGGTCTTGGAGAGCCTATCTTTGATGGTTGTAAGTTTCTTGGCCACGGACGAGGGATTGCGGATCGGTAAGAGCATGTCAAGACTCATGATTTCAAAACCATGAGACGCGAAGCGGCTGGGAGACGTGAAGCGGCCGGGAGATGCGATTTGATCGGGTTTGAGGGATTTACAAGTTGAGGGATACGGCGACACTGTGGACGCATGACGCAACTTTGGTGTAATGGTCAATGGTTAGAGACGCGTGACTTGCCGGTTTCGCCGATGGATCGTGGAGTGATGTGGGCATTGGGGTTGTTTGAAACCATCCTGGTGTTAGATGGGGTGGCAATTTTTGCGGAGCGTCACTTGGCGCGGTTGGCAGGAGGATGCGAGCGGCTCGGGTGGCAGATGGAGCATGAGGATTTGCGAGCCGTCATGGAAGAATTGATTGAGCGCAACGGGCTGACGCGCGGGCGGGCACGGATTCGTTTAGCCATGACTGGGGGGAGTGGGTCAGCCAACGATTTGGCGCTAGGATTGGACCATGTGGTGTGGATGACGGCGGTGGCATCGGCGGAGCCGCCGATGACCACGAGCATGCATTTGGCGCCATGGGTGAGGAATGAGCGCTCGCCGTTAGCGGGGTTGAAGTGCGCATCGTATGCGGAAAATCTGGTGGCATTGCATCATGCGGCGCGATTGGGATTTGAGGAAACGTTGTTTCTCAATACCGCGGGCCAGCTCTGTGAGGCGGCCACGGCCAATGTGTTTTTGGTGAAAAATGGTGGGTTGTGGACGCCGTCGCTCGCGTCGGGATGTTTGCCCGGCATCACGCGCTCAGTGGTGATAGAACTTGCGGGGCAACTCGGTGTGGCCTGTCAGGAAGCGGCGTTGTCGTTAGAGGATCTGCAAGAATCAGAGGAGTTGTTTCTCACCTCATCGATCCGTGGTCTGATGGGCGTGGATCGCTTTGAGGAGCAGGTTTTTCCTTCAGGACCGGTCACGCGAATTTTGAGTGATGCCTGGCAGGAAGTCACGCGGCGCAAGAACTGATGGGTGGGGGAGCTTTTTTGTGTTGCTGGGGCATGGAGATTTGCGCATTTTCACACTCACCAACCCCAATCCTAACCATTATGTCACGACCTGTCACACTTTTCACCGGCCAATGGGCCGATCTTCCGCTCGAAAAACTCGCGCCGCTCGCCTATGAAATGGGCTACGACGGACTGGAACTCGCCTGTTGGGGGGATCATTTCGATGTGGACGCTGCTGCGTCTAGCAAGTCCTATGTCAAAGACAAGTGGGAGTTGTTAGGTGATCATGGGCTTACCTGTTATGCGATTTCGAGTCATTTGGTGGGGCAAGCGGTATGCGATTTGATAGACACGCGGCATAAGGCGATTCTGCCACCGGATGTTTGGGGAGATGGAGATCCGGAAGGTGTTCGCAAGCGCGCGGCGAAGAAGATGATTCTCACGGGCAAGGCTGCGCGATCATTTTTCAACAGCAAGCCAGACCGCAACGGCAAGGATGAGTTTCCTGCGGTGGTCAACGGTTTCACGGGGTCATCGATTTGGCATTCGATCTATGCCTTTCCGCCGACGTCGCAGGAGTATTATGAGCAAGGGTTTAAAGATTTTGCCAAGCGTTGGCTGCCGATTTTGGATGCGTTCGACAAGGTTGATGTGAACTTCGCCTTGGAAGTCCATCCCACCGAAATCGCGTTTGATATCGCATCGGCGCAGCGTGCTCTAGCAGCTGTTGGTCATCACAAACGTTTCGGATTTAACTATGACCCGTCGCACCTTGGCTATCAGGGAGTGGACTATGTGAAATTCATTCGGGACTTCGCCAATCGTATTTTCCACGTTCACATGAAGGACGTGTGGTGGAGCCATGGTGATGGCTCGGTGGGAGTTTTCGGCGGGCACACGGACTTTGGTGATGCGCGGAGATTTTGGGATTTCCGTTCGCCGGGTCGTGGAGACATTGAGTTTGAGGACATCATTGTCGCACTCAATGACGTTGGTTATGGTGGGCCGCTCTCCGTCGAGTGGGAGGATATCCGTATGGACCGCGTTCACGGCGGGGCCGAGGCCGCATCGTTTGTGCGCAGCTTGGATTTCCCGGGCAGTGCGGTTGCCTTTGATGCGGCGTTCGATAAGTCGAACCAGTGAGGTGGCTCCGGGTGTGGCGGCGGTTGAACCCGCTGCCATGCCACGGCCAGCATGGCAGCGATCCGAAATGATGAGGTTTCGGTCTGAGCGGGTGCGTGGCGCTGCGTGATCGCAGGGTGCATGCCGGACACGGATGTGTGCGGCGTGAGGCTCGTAGGTTCTAGCGGTCTAAGCGTTTGACTCGCAATCTCAGCGTTTATACTGCCGCCCCTCATGGTTTGTGGAAACGCTCAGGGGATTTCCACAAATGGTCATGCGCGGCAGTTTAGCGCGCAATCTCAGCGTTTCGCGAGCACCTCGTTTTCGTAGGTTTTGACCTCGGCGAGCCATGCGCTGCCGGGCGGCACGTTTTGAGATTCGCAGTAGGCGTCCCAGACGGCTCCCCACGGGAGGCTCTTGGCCTCTTCCATGAGTGCGAGTCGTGATGTGTAGTCGCCGGATTTTTCGGCAGCGCGCAGGGCGGGTGGTTCTAGCAGGGCGATGAGGAGCGCCTTGAGCGTGTTGCGCGTGCCAATGGTCCAAGCGGCGATGCGGTTGATGCTGGCATCGAAGAAATCGAGGCCGATGTGGGTGCGGGCTAACAATTTGTTACGCACTAATTCTTGGGCAATGGCTTGGAGAGCGTCGTCGAGGATGACGACATGGTCGCTGTCCCAGCGGACGCCGCGGCTGACATGGAGGAGGATTTCGGGCACGAACATCAGCGCCGAGCTGAGTTTGTCGGCAATGCCTTCCGTGGGATGGAAATGACCGGCGTCGAGGCAAAGCAGTTTTTGGTTTTTGATCGCGTAGCCGAGATAGAACTCGTGGGATCCGACGACATAACTTTCGCTGCCGATGCCGAACAACTTGCTTTCCACGGCGTCGAGATGGTGCTTGGGGTTGAGTTTTTTGGCGAACACTCGGTCGAGGGAATCGGCAAGACGCTGACGTGGAGAGAGGCGGTCCACAGGGGTGTCCTTGAACCCATCGGGGATCCAGACATTGGTGACGGTGGGTGAACCGAGCGCTTTGCCCATGACGGCACCGATTTCACGCGATGCGATGCAATGCTCGATCCAGAAATCGCGGATGGCCTTTTTCGGGTGGGCTAGAGTAAATCCGTCGGCCGCTTTCGGGTGGGCAAAGCACGTCGGATTGAAATCCATGCCCATGCCGTTAGATTTTGCCCAATCAATCCAAGTGGAGAAGTGTTCGGGGCGGATCTCGTTGCGGTCGATTTTTTTGCCGTCGAACTCGCCATAGAACGCGTGCAGGTTGAGGCGATGTTTGCCGGGAATGAGGGCGAGTGCCTGATCGAGGTCGGCGCGGAGTTCGTCTGGGGTGCGGGCCTTGCCGGGATAGTTACCGGTCACGGCGATGCCACCGCTGAGTCCTTCGCCGGTGTTTTCGAAGCCCCCGACGTCATCGCCCTGCCAACAATGGAGGGAAATGGGGATGCGGGCCAGGGCGGCCATGGCGGCTTGGCAGTCCACGCCCATTTCGGCGTAGCGGGCATTGGCGGATTGATACGACTGGGCGATGGAATCGACGTTTCTGGCGGCCATGACTGGGGGTGCTTCGGGTGAGCGGGGAGGGGTTGAGAGAGGTGGGCGACTCACCAGGCGGGATGCTGCTCAATGGTCGTTGGGCATCTGCTGGCGCATCGCGGGTGATATCAAAATAGCCTCACTAGGGCTCGAACCTAGAATAACGGAATCAAAATCCGGGGTGTTACCATTACACTATGAGGCTTTTGGGTGTCTTTCGCCGTGCGGCGGGCGGAAGGTAAACTCACATCGAGCCATTTGGCAACTCGGAAAAACAATCAAGAAACGAAATGTGGACATTGCAACCACTCCCTCTAGCATCGAAGCCGTGAACGCGTGGTATCAAGCCATTGAACTGGTCAACCGATGCCTGCGGGCGGGGGTGTGCGAATTTGTCATTTGTGCGGGTGCGCGCAATGCGGCATTGATAGAAGCGTTGGCGCGGGCGGAAGGCGCGGGCCACGTGCGCATCTGGCGGCACTTTGAAGAACGCAGCGCGGGGTTTTTCGCATTGGGGCGCATGATGGAAACCGGCCGCCCGTGTGCCGTCGTGACCACCAGCGGGACGGCCGCCGCCGAGTTGTTACCTGCGGTGATAGAATCGCACTATCAGGCGAGGCCCTTAGTGGCGATCACAGCGGATCGCCCAGCATCTTACCGGGGGACAGGGGCACCACAGGCCATCGAACAGCCGGGGTTGTTCGGATGTTACGCCAGTGAGGGAGATTTGTTAGGTTGGAGCGGCCGAGGGCCCATCCATCTCAATATCGAATTTCCCGAATCCTTCGAGCTGGGCACCGAGGATTTCTCACAGGAAAATGGTGGCGTCTTTGCCCCGGCGAAGGACAGGTTAGACGTTGCCGCGCTCGCCCGCTGGTTGCGAGAGGATCTCTATCAGGGGATTGTCGTTCTGATAGGCGGGCTTGAACCCGACGAGCAGCAGGAGGTTTACCATTTTTGTCGGGATCTGGGTGCTCCGGTAGTCGCGGAGGCCACTAGCGGCCTGCGTGAGGCGCTGCGTGCCCTGACCATTCATGACGCGGATCGCGTGCTCAAAGCCCATCCGCCAGGGAAAATCCTTCGTTTGGGCGAGGTGCCGAGTGGGCGGTTTTGGAGGGATCTCGAAGAAATGCCAGAGGTTTCGGTGTGGTCTATTTGCCGCAACGGCCTGCCGGGCATGGCGCGGGAGTGTCAGGTGACGCGTGGTTCGTTAGACCGGGTTCTTCCAGCCTTGGGTGGGATAGAAGCGGCCGACGACGCGTTAGATCTGATGGTGGGCAGCGGGCGCGAGCACACGCGGACCGACGAAATGTTAGAGTGTTATCCTGACAGCGAGCCAGCGTTGATGCGAGTTTTGTCTCATTATGCGTCGTTAGGCGGCGGGGTTTTTCTAGGAAACAGCCAGCCGATTAGGGAATGGAATCTCTTTGCCCAGTGGGAGCGACCCGTGTCGGTTGTGAGAGCCAACCGTGGGGCTAACGGCATCGATGGTCAGATCAGCACTTGGCTTGGTTGGACTGCGGATGTGAGCGAAACCTGGGCTATTGTCGGCGATCTCACCGCGCTCTATGATTTGGCGGCTCCATTCATGTTAGAGCAAATTGCAGGCGACGGTCGCGTGTTAGTGGTCATCAACAATGGCGGGGGCAAAATTTTTGAGAGGCTTCCGCGTCAGAATGCGCTGAGTTCGCGAGCGGTCGAGTGCATGACCAACCCTCATGCGGCTGATCTATCAGGGTTTGCCGCGCTCTGGGGCATGACGCACCATCAGATCCGCAGCGCGGATGATTTCGATGCGTTCGAGCCGGGCGGCAAGCCGACGTTGTTAGAGGTTCTCCCTGATTTAGGGCAGACCGCGCGATTTTGGGCGGATTGGGACCATCGTGGTCGTTGATACATCGGGGTGATGCGGCACACGTTGGGATGATTGACAGGGAGCCGGGACAAGCCGGTGGGGTTGCGTGACAAGCGTCGCCGATGGCGTGAGTTTCATGCGCGGTGAGGCGTTCTGGTTCGTATGGTGATAGATCGCATCGGGGAGGATGCCGAGCCGGATAAGCGCCTGCTCCATTTTCCTGTTTTCATGTGGGCGAGTCCGGGTTCAACTGTCCGCGCCGCCCCATGAAGGGGTGGCTCCCACCCTCAAGATCCCCATGTGGAAAGGCCGCTTCTCCCAAGACACATCGTCACTCGTCCAAGAGTTCGGCGAATCCATTTCGTATGATTGGCGGTTGTTTCCGCACGACATCGCCGGCTCCATCGCCCATGCCCGCGCCCAACTCATGGCCAACTTTCTCACCGAAGACGAGTTTTCTGCCATCGAAGCCGGCTTGCGCGCCATCGAGGCGGACATCGTCTCGGGCACTTTCGAGTTCAAATCCTCGCTCGAGGACATTCACATGAACATCGAAGCCGAATTGACCCGGCGTATCGGCCCAGCCGGGGCAAAACTGCACACCGCCCGTTCGCGCAACGATCAAGTGGCCACCGACACGCGCCTCTATTGCCGCACGGAAATCGACGGATTGATGAGTGCCATGACGGGGTTGCAAGCGGCCTTGCTTAATCGCGCCGATAAGTATGCCGCCACCGTGATTCCGGGATACACCCACCTCCAACGCGGCCAACCCGTGACCGCTGGCCACCATTTCCTCGCCTACGTCGAAATGCTCGAACGCGATAAGTCGCGCCTCGCCGATTGCCGCAAACGGCTCAATCGTTCTCCCTTAGGCTCGGGTGCCCTTGCCGGCTCCACCATCAACCTCGATCGCCACGCCATCGCCGCTGAACTCGGCTTCGACGACGTTACCCACAACTCGATGGACGCCATCGCTGACCGCGATCATATCGCCGAGCTCCTCTTTGTCATCGCCCTGTGCGGCATCCACCTCTCACGCCTCAGCGAGGATCTCATCCTCTGGTGCACCGCCGAGTTCGCCTTCGCATCCCTCTCCGACGCCCACACCACCGGCTCGTCTCTCATGCCTCAGAAAAAAAATCCCGACGTCTGCGAACTCACGCGCGGCAAAACCGGTCGGTTGGTAGGTAATTTGATGAACTTGTTGGTGGCGCTCAAAGGGTTGCCGTTGACATACAATCGTGATCTACAGGAGGACAAGCCGCCGTTATTTGACTCGGTGGACACGTTGGGGCGGGTATTGGCAGTGAACGCCGAGATGGTAGGGGCGCTGGAGATGCGGGAGGACGTTTGTGGTGAGGCTGCGGGCGATCCGATGTTATTGGCGACGGATTTGGCGGATGATTTGGTGAAGCAGGGGGTGGCGTTTCGACAGGCGCACGAGTTGGTGGGTAAGGCCGTGGCCGAGTCCATCCGATCCGGCACGCCGCTTGACCGCCTTGATTTTGGGGCCATCGATCCGGCTTTTCGTGCGGATGCCAAGGAAGTTTTCTCAGTGGAGCGCGCTCTCGCGGCCCGCACCAATCCGGGGTCGCCCTCGATTGCCAACGTGAAAGCCGAGATCGCGCGATGGAAAGCGCGCTTGCCCTGATTGATCGATGTCGGTCCCGTCACGCGTCGCTCAGAGAACCCACATTTGGGCCCGGCAAGGGCCGGGACGCGCAAACCTGTCATTTTAGTTCCAAAAGATCAGAAGAAT
>JBDLWH010000273.1:0-3209 GCA_039804325.1 Verrucomicrobiota bacterium | reverse complement strand
ATTTGAACGAGTCCCCCTCGATGCCCGATCTGACATCTATGCGATGGGATGCGTTTATTATCAGGCGCTGACAGGAATTTACCCCTTCGACGGCAAAACGGCCAACGAGGTGATGAGCGCGCACCTGCAACATACCGTCAAACCGATCAGCGAAGTGCGTGCTGGCATCCCCATGTGGGTCTGCGACTGGATCATGTGGCAAATCAACCGCCAGCCGCATGATAGACCGGCCACCTCCAGAGACGCTCTATCCATATTCTTCAAGAATGATCGCGTGGCCAATGCGCCGATGAGTCTGGGCGTGCCAAAGCCAGTGTTGGGACCACCGCGCACGCGCATGGTGGCCCCCACGCGCAACATCGCCAAAGCCGCCACCTTGGTGCAGACCACCCAAGTGGCCACCCTTGGCAACGAGGGGGCGACCATCACCCAAACCGCCCCTCAACCGCTCGCCCCTCCCGAAGGATTCAAGCCAAGCGTTCATACATCCCTGCAGGCAATCCCCAACACCCAGCCAGAGCCGTCCGAGCCCAACCCTCATGGGGCTGCTGACAACGGGACCCAAGGCAATAAGCTCGCCGCTCAGCAACCAAAAAACCTACCCAAACGCAACAAACAGGCCATCATTGTCACGGCCATCAGCGTCTGTCTCGTCTTGGTAAGCGCATCGTTGTTAGGATCAAAATTACTCAAAAAACAACGCGAGGCCAACGTCCTCACCCAGTTGGTGGCACAGGCCAATCGCCCTGGCACCCCCGCCGTGTCCATCGATGGCCCATCGCTACGCGTGGTGCTCGAATCGCTCATCAAGCCTCAATCCGACACCCAAATCCAAGGTACGGTCAAGGTGTTGGTCCTCGCGCTTGCCCGCGACACCACGGATATCGACGCTTGCATCGCCGAGTTCGCCATCAAGCGCACCGAGCTCCCGCTTAAAATCAGGGCTACTCTCATCGGCACCGTCCTACGCGAGCGCAAAAATCCCTCAACCATCCCAACCTTGATGGCCTTTGCCGCATCCTCAAAGGAGAATTCCCTCGTGTCATCCGCCCTGCAGGCGGTCCGCCCGTTGCCTAGCAACGACCAATTCCCCACCTTTCTCAAACTCATCGAAACCACCGACGACAGCGAAATCCGCGTCGCCGCCGAACTCAACATCGAGGCCATCCTCAACAAAACCAAAAATGTCACGCCCATTGCCAAGCAGCTCGAAATTGCTCGCGAAAGCACCGTGATCCCCGAAGTCCAAAAAACGCTGCGCCGCTTGCTCAGCGTGGCCGGGTCGGTCGAACCTCAGAGCCGGTGAGTCCTCATGGCCCATAGACCGCCACGGGCCCGACTCCAGCACCCTGCACTCGCCTGAGTTTCTCAACCGCGCGCTTTACGATCTCGGCGGCGGCCATCGCCTCGGCCACCGTGTTGAGCACAGAAAAACTCACCCGCACGCTGGTTCGCGCTCGCTCGGGCGCAATCCCCATGGCCTGCTGCACATGCGACGGACGCTGGGTGCCACTCAAACAGGCCGAGCCCGCTGAACACGCAACCCCGGCCTCGTCTAGCAGAATAAGCAGCCCCGCCGCGTCGCATTGATCAAACGATAGGTGACTCGTGTTAGGCAAACGATGAGCCAGATCGCCATTCACGATGACCCCAGTGATTTCGCCCAACACCTTGGCCTCGAAGGCGTCGCGCGCGCACTCCAGATGGCCCGCCGCGCGTTGTGCCAAGTGGTATCGGGCCGCGCGCGCCGCCGCCCCCATGCCGACAATGCCCGCGACGTTTTCCGTGCCGCCGCGACGCCCAGCTTCTTGTTCACCACCGCGTAGCAACGGCTCAAACTTTAGCCCGCGCCTAACGAAAAGCGCCCCCACTCCCTTGGGCCCATGAAATTTGTGAGCCGTGACCGATAGCAGATCCACTCCCAATGCCACCACGCTCAGCGGAATCTTCCCTGCGCCTTGAATAGCATCCGAATGCACCGGCAACCCGCGATGGTGTGCCAGTTCCACGGCTTCACGCAACGGTTGGATCACTCCGGTTTCATTGTTGGCCGCCATCACCGACACAAAGGCCGCTCCATCTAACATGCTGGCAAATGCCGCCAGATCCACCCGCCCACCCGTATCCACGGGCACCCTGCGACTCTCGCGCGCCAGGTTCTCCACACAGCGCAGCACAGCGCTGTGCTCAATGGCCGTGACCAATGCCGCCCCGTGCCCCGCATGTTTATCGAGCGAACGCAAGGCCGTGTTCACACTCTCGGTGCCGCCACCCGTGAAAATGATTTCCTCAGGCACCGCTCCGAGCAACTCCGCCACCTCCTCACGCGCATGCTCAATGGCACGTCGCGCTCGCTTGGCCGCGCCATACGAGCCCGACGGGTTGGCAAATTCGTCCCGCAGCCACGGCAGCATCGCATCTAGTACTTCCGGCAAAAGCGCCGTGGTTGCATTGGCATCCAAATAAATCATGCCCTAAGCATCCCCCGCCGCCCGCCAATGGCAACCCGGAAAACCCACATCCCTCAGAACTTCCCCGCCGTGCGCAACTCGGCGATCATTTGCATCGCCGTGCGCCAGAGAAAATCACCCCAAGTCGCCGCTTGCCGCAGCCACGTCATAGCAAACTCCTCCATGTTCTCCATCGGCGATTTCGCCGCCACACACAGCAAAATCACTAACACTAATAGGTTGCAAAGGAAAATCACCACCAGCGAGAGAAACGTCCCGTTTTGTTTCAAATCCGGTTGATCACGCGGCAGCATCCACAACGTCCACACCAGGTGAAACATCCACGTCGCCCCGATGAGCGCGTAAAACCCCAAATCCCATGCCGGTGCCAGCGTCACAAGGGCACGCAGCATCCCATAAACCACCGCTCCCACGACTGCCCAAAACGGCACCACATACGGCGAGAGCGCAATAACCCAGTTCGTCTTGTTCGTCGTGATATAGCCACCCTGCGTGCTCACATGAATATCACTCACTTCTCCACAAAAAATCACCACAAACACCGCATGCGTTAACTCATGACCTAACACATAGAGATACAAAAAAAACGTATGCATCAACCCGGACCAAAACCAGCCGGCCATCACAAATACCCCCGTCGAAAAATACCAAAACTCCGCCGTGAGCCAAAAATTTTGTTCTAGTGTGGCGTGCTCAAAACGCAAGAGCAACGTCCACATGGTCACCCAGCACAGCGGC
>JBDLWH010000272.1:0-5466 GCA_039804325.1 Verrucomicrobiota bacterium | reverse complement strand
CCTTCGGCATGTTCTCACGCATGTATATCCAGGGTCGCCCGCCCGTCACCAACCTCTACTCGTCGGCTATCTTTGTCGGGTGGGGCGCGGTGCTTATCGGCTTGGTTCTGGAGCGATTGTTCCGTGACGGCATCGGCGCGGCCTGTGCCGGTATGGTTGGATTCATCACTTTGATCATCGCCCACCACCTCGGGTCTAACGGCGACACGCTAGAGATGATGACCGCTGTGCTTGATAGCAATCTTTGGTTAGCCACTCATGTTGTGATCATTACCGCCGGCTATTCCGCGATGTTTCTGGCAGGCATGCTCGCGGCGGTTTATGTCGTGCTAGGTGTGTTCACCCGCTTGCTCACGCGCGAGACAGCCAAGACCCTAGCTCGCATGGTCTATGGGGTGATTTGTTTTGCCACCCTCTTTAGCTTTGTCGGCACGGTGTTAGGTGGTATTTGGGCCGACCAATCGTGGGGGCGATTTTGGGGGTGGGATCCAAAGGAAAACGGGGCATTGCTCATAGTTTTGTGGTGCGCGCTTATCTTGCATGCCCGCTGGGGTGGATTTGTCCATCAGCGTGGCCTCATGGCCATGGCCATCTGCGGCAACGCCATCACGGCTTTTTCGTGGTTCGGTGTTAATATGTTAGGCGTCGGCTTGCACACCTATGGTTTTATGGACAAAGCTTTCCCATGGCTCGTCACTTTTGTCATCGGCCAAGGCATGCTTATTCTTCTCACCCGACTGCCGACCAAGCGCTGGCGCAGCTTCAGTGATGAGTCTGCGAAGGATGCCATGGCCACCCCTCGATAACCGCTCGCATCACGACCTTTGCCGAGAGCGGGGCCGGGCGCATGGATGAGCGATGACGCGCGACCCGATAATTGACCGCTATTTTTTGGTGAGTCACCCTAGTTGATCGCATCACCTGGCGTTCCTGATATGGGATTTTAGAACGTGATGGCTAGGGCTACCAATTGATATTTTTGCCGCGGCAGTCGATGTGGGTGAAGTTCCAGTATCCGCCCACGCCGCCTTTGAAGAGGCCGAGGTCGCGCAATTCACGGGCGGTCGAGGCGACCTTCGCGGCGCGCACGGGGAATTTGACGTCTGCGGCGATGTTCGCTTGGTGCCATGATCCGGACTTGGCACCCGGGCAGTGGGCGTTGTAGGCGGGGCATCGATAGGCGGAGATCACTTCCACTTGTGACACGTTCATTTCGCGGGCGATCCGGTCCACGACCCTCAGCGTGTAGCCGATGCGGTTCCACCATGGTCTGGGTGGCAGCGAGTTCCAGATGGTGCCTTTGGCCTGTGCATGCGACTCGAGCACCTGCTTTGGGCAAACGCACTGCATTTTCAATCCATTCAAATATTTAAGGTAATCGCTGGCCAAGTGGCCTTGGCGCTCGGCCCATTCCTCGGGCAGGTCCGGGAGTTTGGCGGTGGGAGGGGCGACGGAGAGGCTGCCGATTCGGGACGCCGTCGGCACGGAGACACGAGGTGTCGAACCATCGTTTTTATGAGAAGTGAAGGCGCTCACCGGCATGGATGAGGCGAGCACTCCAAGGCTCGCGAGACCGAGCGTTCCTAACGCGTGACGGCGGGGAATCCCATGGCCGGCAAGGGGTTTCGGGGTGGATGCGTCGTGAGAAAAAATCATAACAATAAGAGAATGAGGAGGCATTCCGCTACGCGACCTATGTCAAAACACGCAGGGTTTGGCGCGGGGGGCCCTCAAAGGGCACGTCGAAGAAAAGCAAGAGAGGTCCATACGGCAAGAAAAAAAGACCACAAAAATGCAGTCATGCTCAGGTTTTTGCGCACTTCTGGCGTTGCCCGGTGGCCGGATTCATCCCATCATCGGGCATGTCAATTCTGGAAAAAGCCCGCGAGTATGCCGTGATTCAGTCGGCTGCGGCCGTGATTGCGTGGGATCAGGAGACCTATTTGCCAGTTGCCGCCGTCACCCATCGCGCGGCGCAACTCGCGTGGCTCACGTCGCGTGCTCACGAATTTTCCACCGGTGCCGCATGGCAACACGATCTGGAAGCGGCCGAAGCGGCGGACGCCGGCCATGACGCGCGCCTCACGAGCAACCTGCGCGAGTTGCGTCGGGAATTCGAGCGGTCCACGCGCCTTCCGGTGGAACTCGTCGCCCGTGAATCGAGTGCGAGTTCGCTGGCGAAGCACGCGTGGGTCGAGGCCCGCGAGCGTTCCGATTTTTCCGCGTTTGCGCCGCATCTGGAAACATTGTTGGGCATTGCCCGGGAAAAAGCCGATCGCTGGGGATACGCCGCCGAACCCTACGATGCCCTGTTGGAGGGTTATGAACGCGGCACATCCACCGCAGTCGTGGCCGCGTCGTTCGATGCCATGCGACCCGATCTCCGCGAAATCGCCGCCCTCGCCGTCGAAAAATCTGCCACCCGAGCGGCCAATTTACCGCCAGGGCCCTATCCGATTGCCGGTCAAAAGCGCTTGAATACACAAATTGCCGCGGCCGTGGGCTTTGATTTTCAAGCTGGGCGCATCGACACCACGGCCCATCCGTTTTGCACGACACTTGGCCCGCGGGACGTGCGCCTGACGACGCGTTATGACGAGGCGGATTTCACCTCGTCGCTCTTTGGGGTGTTGCACGAGGTTGGCCACGGACTGTATGAGCAGGGGCTGCCCGGCGATGATTTCGGACTCCCCTCGGGAACCCCGGTCTCATTAGGCATCCACGAATCCCAGTCCCGACTCTGGGAAAATCACGTCGGCCGTTCGCTCGCCTTCTGGCAACGATGGTATCCCGAAACCCAAAAAATCTTCCCTCAACTCGTGGGGTTCTCGTTAGATGATTTCCTTGCCTATCTCTGGCGCGCTGAGTTTTCGCCGATACGCGTGGAGGCCGATGAGGTCACCTATGATCTGCACATTCTGTTACGCTTCGGGCTTGAACGACGGATGCTCAACGGCAGTCTCTCCGTGGCCGATGTGCCCGCAGCCTGGAATGACGGGTTTCGCGATTTGTTCGGCTTCGCTCCGAAAAACGACCGCGATGGCTGCTTGCAAGACATCCATTGGTCGATGGGCGGCCTCGGGTATTTTCCGACTTACACGCTTGGCAATATCAACGCCGCCCAACTCTTTTCTGCGGCTCGCATGGATCCGACCATCGCGTCCGCCATCGAGCAAGCCGACTACGCCCCGCTCCTCGCCTGGCTCCGTCAAAGCGTTCATGCCCACGGCGCGTCACTCGATCCCGCAGACATCATGCTCCAAGCGACCGGCAGTCGGCCCTCGCCCCATGCCTACCTCGCCCACCTCAAATCCCGCTTCCTATAACCATCATGCAATCAGGTCTCTTCATCGTCATCGAAGGTATTGATGGCACGGGCAAATCCACCCATGCCCGTCGCCTTGCCGAAAAGTTCTTGGCGCAAGGCCGCCAGGTCGTCCTGAGCCGAGAACCCACCGACGGCCCGTGGGGGACAAAACTTCGCGCATCAGCCGCCACGGGCCGCCTGTCGGCCGCCGACGAGCTTGAGTATTTTCTCAACGATAGGCGCGAGCATGTTGAAGCCACGATTGCGCCCGCGTTAGCCGCCGGGAAGGTGGTGGTTCTCGATCGATATTATTTCTCCACCATGGCCTATCAGGGAGCCCGCGGTTTCGATCCCTCCAAAATCCGCCGCCTCAACGAGGTCTTCGCGCCTGTCCCGGATTTGTTGCTCATCCTAGATCTCGAGGTTGACCAAGCGCTCCAACGCATCGGATCGCGCGGCGACACCGCCAATGCGTTTGAACAACGCGAAAACCTCCAGCGCTGCCGCGAAATCTTCCTCTCGCTCCAACACGAATCCTTCGCTCGCGTGGTGGATTCTAACGGCTCTCTCGACGAAGTTGGCCTGCGTATCGAGCACGTCGTGGATGAGGGGCTGGCACGATGCTCGGCCCCACCGCACAGGCACGAAGAAATCACCTGACTTGCGTGACGCGTGGTGCTAGAATTTTGATGCGAAGAGAAGAAGAGCGCCCGCTGAATGGGACCTGCTGATTTAGGTAGTAGGCACGGGGTTCTCCGTTGAGTGCGGCTTTTCTAATCTAGCGAACAAACAGTTAACCTAGAAAGAGAATTGGAACCACAGATGAATGCGGATCGACACAGATTTTCAAGAGGTTGCATAGATCGGACGGATCACTCGGTAGGTGAGGGGAGCAACAGCCGCAAATTTCTTATGATCAGTGTTCATCAGCGTCCATCCGTGGTTCGATTTTCCTCTTTAACCTTCATCTAGAAAGGAGTGATCATGCATCTCGGAAACCAAGACGATAAATGTCGCACGTTCATCAACTGCCAGCTCAATCCGGAGTCCAAGGTGCCCTTCGCACACGCCAAACTCCGACCGGCGGTCACCGTTTCGCGCCAAACCGGGGCAGGGGCCATGGTCGTGGCGGAGGAACTCGCAGAGTTTTTTCAAAGACGTGAGCCCGGGTCGTGCCGATGGATGATTTTCGACAAGAACCTTGCGGAAAAGGTTTTGGAAGAACACAAACTCCCCAAAGAGATCGCCCAGTTCATGCCGGAGGATCGCGTCTCGACCATTCAGGACGCCGTGGAGGAGATACTGGGTCTGCACCCGTCCTCTCGGACGTTGCGACAGCTCACCACCGAAACGATGCAACACCTCGCGGGGCTTGGCCATGTGATCCTGATTGGTCGCGCGGCCAATATCATCACTCAGCAGATGCCGAACGTGTTCCATGTCAGGCTCGTGGCACCGCTAGATCAACGCGTCCAACGAGTCATGACTCTCCGACAACTCGACCACCAGGCCGCATTGCGGGTGGTTCAGCAGAGTGACTTGGGTCGCGCGCGCTACCTCAAAAATCACTTTCATTCCAACATTGACGATAACCTCCAATACGATCTTGTGATCAATACTGGCCGCATCCCTCATCCGGAGGTGGCGCGCCTGATAGGCGATGCCGTCTTGCATTGGTTGGAAACCTTGTGAGCGCGCCGCGGCCGCGAGCCGATTGCACGAAGCGCGTGGGAGTAAGCCGTTTCTGGTTGGCTATACTGCCGCGCATGACAATTTGTGGAAATGCCCTGACTAAGCGCCATTCAGGTCTGTCCCGTTATCGTGGTGCGGATCTTTAAAACATTGAAAACTAAGCTGTTAAGATTCTGCGATGCAACCGCCCTGCCTCAAAACCCGCTTCATCCCGCTCGGCGTGCTGGACGAGTTCCAGAGCGCCGGCGTGTTCGTGAACTGAGTGGAAGACCCGCACCGACGAACTCGACCTCAAGCTCCAGCACAAGCGCCTCGGCGATGCCGATTTCAAAGCCCAAAACCAACTCCATCTTCAACGCCAACGGCGTTCCGGCCTTCAGCCCAGGGTTGCGGTCGCCAGACCGCTACCCTGGGACGCGCCCCACAAAACGACCCAACCGCAACGCGGTTGCGTCCCATGCGACGTC
>JBDLWH010000271.1:0-4450 GCA_039804325.1 Verrucomicrobiota bacterium | reverse complement strand
CATCGACTGGTTTTTCCGCCCATTTGTAAACAAGGGAGAGCGAGACGCCCAGATCGGATGCGACGGCCTTGGGAGTGGTTTTCCGTAGCGCGCGTCGCAGAACTTCATGACTTTCCATGGAGGAAGACTGACAAATGAGGACGGGCTTGAAAACCGGCAAATTCGGCAAAATTCCACTTAACTATCAGCTGGCGGAGCGGGTTTCGCGACAACGATGACTTTGGTTTTCGCCCATTCGTCACCGAGGCGCAGGCCGCGCTCGCGTTTATCTTCACGGGTGAGCAGAATGATCACCTCAATGAAGCCGAAAAAGGGAATGACCAACACCCCATTGCGGATGAGTGCCGCCTCCCAATTGTTCACGAGCGAGGCACCTTGCTGCGTGACGACTTGGAGTTTCATGGCCTTTTTACCGACACTCTGGCCACCTAGAAACGGCAGCGAGTCGCGCGCCACCAGATAGGCCATGCCTACTAGCCAAGCCAATAGCATGCTGAACCCGGGCAGTATCAACGTGACGAGGATTTGCAGGCCGATAGCCACAAACATATCGACGAGAGCGGCGAGCATGCGGGTGTTAAATGGGGCCAGGGTGCCGGCATAGGACGCGCTCGCCGCGGTGTCGCCGCCATCGAACATATTGACCGGCGTGGGTGGCACATACCCAGTGGTGACGGGCTCTCGCGGTGGTGTCTGGGGCAATGGGGTTAAATCGGGTGGTCTGATCGCAGGGCGTGCGGAGGGGGGCGTTTCATCATTCATGACGGAAATGGCGATACCAGAATCGCCAGAAAGGTCGAGAAGGATTATCAACGAGTGGAAACCCGACCTATCATCCAGTGTTTTTGCTTTGGTTACTGAGAACATCTGCTTCACTCCGCGTATGCCATCGCGCCTTACCGCACTTTTGATGATGCTGGCCACCGTCTCGACGCCCACGGCCGTTGCCGGGGGTAAGGCGGACACCAAAGTGTCGATCACGTTTCACATGGAAACGGAAGCCACCGACAACCCTAAGATGATTTTTGCGCAGCTAACCAACGGCCAAACGCGGCATTTTCGGCGCATGCCCGAAATCACCACCAAGGATGTGATGTCCTTCAATCCATTTCCCTCGGATGCTGGCGGTGACGATTATGGCATCGTCTTCAAACTCAAAGACAACGTGACCAAACGCTATGCCGCCATCACCAACGTCAACCAAGGTCGATGGATGATCTCTCAAATCAACGGCCGCGTCGTCGATGGCGTCGTCATCGACAAACAAATCGACGACGGATTCGTCATTATTTGGAAAGGTGCCACCCTTGCCGACATCAACGTGTTCGACGATGCGCTCCCACGCATCGGTCAGGAAGGCAAAAAAAAGACCGAAAAAAAGACCCCTAAACAGCCGTAGCCGCAGCCATGCTTCGCACATGTCTCCTAGCCCTGACGCTGCTCTGCTCCGCGCAGGGAGCCATCGATCTGCGCCTTCCCACGCAAAACCACCATCTTCTGAGCGGCGAACCGGAGCGCTTTTATATGTATGTGGACCGGATCTTCGAAGGAGCAGCCACCAAACCTTGGGAAGGTGGAACCTTCGGGATGGTCCGCAATCCGCTGCGCCTCGGCAGTGAGGTGATCTATACCAAATTTCACGAAGGCATCGATATCTCGCCCGTCGCACGCGATCACACGGGCAATCCGCTCGACCTCGTCTCGTCCATCGCTGAGGGCCGCGTCGTTCACACCAGCCAGATCGCTGGACGCAGCAATTACGGGAAATATGTGGTGGTCGAACATCTCTGGGAAAACTCGTCGGTTTTTTCGCTCTACGCCCATCTCGCGGAAATCACCTGCTCGCCCGGCGATGCCGTGCCTGCCGGGACTGTCATCGGCCGCATGGGCTATACCGGAGCTGGCCTCAACCAAACACGCGCCCACCTCCACCTGGAACTCGCCATGATGCTCAGCCAACATTACGAGGCGTGGCATCAAAACGCCGGCCGAGGGACAAATTACCAAGGATTGTTCAATGGCATGAACCTCATTGGCACTCATGCCGCCAGCTTTTTCCTCGAACATAAAGCCAACCCGGAACTGACCTTCAGCGCATGGATTGCTGCAACTCCCGTCCATTTCAAGGTGAGCGTGCCATCCAAGGGCACTCCAGATTTTGTCACTCGCTACCCATGGATTTGCCAAGGCGACGCCCAGACGGCCGTATCCTGGGACATCAGCTTCAGCGCCACGGGCCTGCCAGTCGCCTTTGTGGCGAGCCCAAAGCAGGTGGACGCGCCCACCCTCACCTCTATCCGTCCGCTCGCCATTCCCCAGCGCTATCTCACCCATAACCTCGTCACCGGCCAGGACCATTTCGCATCCCTCACCCCCTCCGGCAAGCATCTCGTCGCCCTCCTCACCGACGACGTCCCGCTCGCCACTACGACATCGACCACCACGACCAAACGACCCGCCCCCACCCCAAAATCTTAACGAAATCCCCAATCACCCACCCCATGACCGACACCATTTTAGATCAACTCCGTGCCCTCGGGCTGACGTTACCCGCCGTGCCAACCCCCGTGGCGGCTTATGTGAACTGCGTGCGCACCGGAAATCTGCTCTTTTTATCAGGCGGGTTACCGATTGATGGCGACCGGAAAATTATCGGCAAGGTGCCCAGCGAGGTTTCCATCGAGGAGGCCAAGGAGGGCGCGCGCATGATCATACTCAATCGCCTCGCCGTCATCCGCGACGCCATCGGCTCGCTCGATCAGATCAAACAAGTCGTTTCTCTCACCGGATTTGTGAACTCCGACACCGATTTTTACGGCCATCCCCAAGTGGTCAATGGTGCGTCCGAGCTGCTCGTCGAACTCTTCGGTGACAAAGGGAAACACTCGCGCACCGCCCTAGGTGTTGCCGCCCTCCCACTCAACGTCGCCGTGGAAATCAACCTCATCGTCGAAATCCAAGACCCCATCCTCTAAACCCTCCTTCTTTACCCAAAAAAACTGGCCAGGCCGTTTGCACGGGCTGGCCAGTGTGGGAAAAACCTGAGTTTTATGGGAGCAGGTTGATCGCGCGTGATTGTTTGATGGCGTTGGTGATCTTGCGATGCAGCTTCGCCGATACTCCCGTCACCCGACGCGGCAAAATTTTGCCGGTTTCCGAGGTGAACTTGGTGAGAAGTTCTGGGTTGGTGAGGACGACAAGATCCGCAGGAATGTCGTGACGGCGGCGCGGCATTTGCCGGTTAGCCTTGCGGAAATTGATACGACGTTGAACGGTTTTGGGCTCGGACATGGGGAAATTCAGCGGAGTTCGCGGTGAAGGGTACGGCGCTTGAGAAAGTGATTGAATTTCACTTTTTCCAGACGACCTGGCGTGCGGAGGCTTTTCTTGTTACGTGTGGTGACGTAGCGTGAAGTTGGTTTGCCCTCGGCTTTCGCTTCGGTGCATTCTAGGATGATGATCTCGCGTGGCATGGGAAGAACTTGGGGGGGCGGGTTTGGCTTTAATCTTCGTCCTCGTCAAGCGAAACCGACTCAGAATCTTCATCTTCGACGTATTTTCCACCACTGAAACCCACTTCATTCGAGGGACGAAAGCGGCGCTTGCCATATTCCTTTTCCCATTGGGCCTGACATTCGACGGTGAGACGGGCAAAAGGGATGACTTCGAGGCGAGCTTGGAGGATTTTGCAGGATGAGATTTCGCAAGTCCCGTAGGTGCCGATTTGGATGCGGCGCAGTGCTTGTTCGATCTCGTAAAGTGCGTCTTGTTCCTTGGCCAACACGGATAACGCAAAATCGCGGTCATACGCATCGCTGCCCGCATCGCCTTGATGCTGACCACTCCCTGATGCTTCCGAGCCTTCGGGCGCATTGCGAATCGTGTCACGCGTCATGCCCGACATCGAATCGACGAGTTCATCACGCAAATCTAGCAACCGCTGGCGTTGCTTTTGAATGAATGCCGGGCTGTGGGAACTGCTTCCACCAGGCGTCGCGGCTTTCGCGGCGGGAACGGTCTCGGCTTTTGGCGGCACAAAGGGTGGCTTCACCGGGGCCGGCGGCACGGGAAAATCAATCAACGAAGAACGGGGTTTGGAAGCGGGCGCTTTGGGAACCTGCGCCACTGACTTGTGTGCTTTGGGCTCGCCACCCGTGACCGATCCCGCTGGCGCAGATCCCTTGACCTCTGATGATGGAACGTGAACCACCTCGCCCAACTTGACCGGCGCTCCCGATTCCGCAGGCTGCGCTGGACCAACGGGCATGGCCGGTTTCACGACCTTCGCAGGCTTGGCGACCTTAGTCGGTTCCGCTGCCTTCGCAGGCTTGGCGGCCTTAGTCGGCTTCGCCGCCGTAGCAGGTTTCACCGGTTTTGCGGGCGTGGCCGGTTTTGCGGGGGTGGCGTTCTCGTTGGTGGGAGAAGCTGGTGTTGATGTCGATTCCTTAGC
>JBDLWH010000270.1:0-6393 GCA_039804325.1 Verrucomicrobiota bacterium | reverse complement strand
TTCATCTCAAAGCCCGCCACCACCTGCGGCGATGGCATTCCCGACGAAGAGCCTGACCTCGACTGGTTCAACCGTCCCCGGAATCCCAATGAGCCTGACCCAGACTGGTTCGACCAGACGCCGAAATGGAAAGCACCTGAAATCCATTTGGACGACGGCCGCATCCTGGTTCTCGAATACACCTGACATGCAGGCAGCCCGCCTACCGAAAAACCGTCGCCAAAAGAAATCTTGGCACAACGGTTCGGAGAGCTAAGCTCGCGGTGAATGAAAACCGCCGTGAAATCTCCCGAGTCCGCCGCTTACCGGCGCGGACTGGGGATTTTCTTACCGAAACACCGTTAACCGATGCACCAAAACACTTCTTCCGTCCCCTTTTCCCCCGCAACCCCTTTTTCCCCCGCCTCCGGTCCGGCCACCGGCTCTTTCAACGGCCTTCATCTCAAAAGCAATTTCCTAGCCATCTGTCAACCCGCCGATTTCACTCCGGCGGGTTCAGCAGGCTGAGGAAATCGGCCGGCCGGTCGAACAGATAGGTCGGCTTGGCGGCGGCGAGCGACTGGCGGGAATTGAATCCCCAGGTGACGGCGGCGATCGGGATGCCGGCTTTTTGCGAAGCCTTCACGTCGCGCAGCTCGTCGCCGATGTAGAGCAGCTCCTCGCTCTCCAGCGAAAACGTTTTGCGGATGGCCTTCAGGTGCTTGGCCTTGCCGGTGAGCTTGGAGGTGGAGGAAATGAAGTCGAACTGCTCGCGAAGCCCGTGGGTGCGGAGGAACAGATCGACGTTTGCGGTGGCGTTGGAGGTGAGGATGCCGAAGCTCTGAACGTGGCGGCGCATCTCGACGAGCACCTCGGGCATGCCGTCGATGAGCTGGAGCTGGGTGATATTTCCACGCATCATCGAGGTGCCACGGGAAATCAAGGCCGGGACGCGGCGCTTCGGGATCTTGAGCTGAGCGAGCAAGTCCTTGAGCGAGAGGTGGCGGAGGTGGTCGAGTTCATGCTCGGCGACCTGCCGGATACCATAGTCCGGGGCGAGGCGGTTGAAGATGAGCCGGGTCTCGCCGAGGGTGTCTGCGATGGTGCCGTCGAAGTCGAAAACCAGTGTTTTGTAGATCATCCGGGTAGTTTCAAACCACAGGGGAACAAGTTAGACCAGCGGCAAATTCGGGTGGATGTCGTCGTCGAGGCGCGTGAGGCGTTAGATGCCTGCCGCTTGGACTTCGAGCGATACAGCACGGAAGTCAGTGATCGTGAAGTGCCGGAAGAATAATCGGCCGATTTCGACAAAGGGGTCCCGTTCTGCTCTCATCCCAGCAAGACAATGAGTCGGTGGCATGCTATATGTTTTCCCAAAAAGGTGTTCATTATCCGTTGCGGTTTCTTATTCGTGCAAATTCGTGTGATTCGTGGTCAAAAAACACCAGAGGCGCATGGCAGGAGATCCGGTATCAGTCTTTGAACCGCGGCCTGTTTCATCGCCATGAGTGCGGTTTGCTGCTGTTCGTGCTGTGCATGTTGAGGCGATTTTCGAGTGCCTCAATGCGGGCCACAAGCGGCTCGACGCGAACCTCAAGCTGGGCAAAAAGCTCGCACACGGCATCCAGTCCGCCTGCATCGAAGGCGGCTTGAATCACGGGACGTAGGGCTTTGGCGCGGTCGCTCAACATTGGGTGCTCATCAATACGCTGAAAATTGCTCAAGCTTTCTTAACCGCTTTCTTGGCCGGTTTCTTGGCCGCTTTCTTCACCGCTTTCTTCACCGCTTTCTTGACCGCTTTCTTGGCCACCTTTTTGGCAGGGGCCTTTTTGGCAGGGGCTTTAGATGCCGCTTTTGGGGTCGTCTTGTTCGCCGGAGCCTTCGGGGCAACCTTCTTTACGGCCTTCGCTGCGGGCTTTGCCGCAATTTTCTTCGCTGTTTTTTTTGCAGCCATGGGTTCGTGTCGTTGGAGTTCGCGTTCTATGTTGGTTTTCTCATCCGGCGTTAATGTGCCATGCGAGAGGATCGCGAGGATCGCCTCACCAAGGCGTCCTCCAAAAGCGTTAGTGATAAAATCCTGCGTCACGCGCGGCACTATCACTTCCTGCGAGTAGGTGGCCTCATACACATGCGCCTTGCCTACCAGCACCCGCTTGACGAGATCTTTGCGCTCAAGGTTTTGCATCACGGTGAGCACCGTGGTGTATGCCCTCTGCTTCTTGTCTGGCAGCGCTTCAAGTACTACCGACACCGTAGAGGGACCGTTGTGCCACAGCACTGAGAGTGCCTGAAGCTCTAAGTTAGATGGTTGGATGAACATCTCCATGCGAACGTAATCTCGTATAACTGACAACAAGACTCATCTCGTGGAGAATCGTCAAGTTAAAACGCCTGAATTATCACGAAATCTTTACCAACGAAAAAATGGGTATCGGTTGAAGCGGGTAGTCGCCAACGAGGCGTCACAGATTATTTGGGAGAGGCGGTGCTCGGCCGTTGGATGCGCGGATTGATGGCGCGCAAGGCCACCCAGAAAGGAGATTCGGTGGGATCGCCGTGGAAGAGAATGTTTCCAGCTGAGGAAACCAGCACCATGGCTGGGAGATTCTGGATACGCAGGTCACGAGCCAACGATTTCGGCTTGGCATCCACGAGCCACGCGCCGGGCGGCTTTTCGCCTAGCGGGTCAATCATGGCTCGCGCCTCAGCCAGAAGCTGAGGCGAGTCATCTGGCACCACGGAAACCACCGCGATATCGTGAGATAACAGCATCTTGGCCGTTGTGGAAAAGTCGGCCATGGACGCCTCGCATTCGCGGCTCATCGGGGACCAAAAGTGGAAAAGCAGAGCTTTTTTTCCGGCTACCAGCGACGCTAGGCTCACCGGTTCGCCCGTCGCCATCGGGGAGAACTTGAGAGAGAAATCGATTTTTACGCCACGCATGGCTTCCTTGAGGCGTAGGCGATCGATGTGGGGAGCGAAGGCGGACGCTTGACGTGGGCTCAGCCAGAAGGCTTCGGTGATGTGTTGTTTGAAGGAGGGTTTATCGTCATGGGCCAGAGCGGTGAGGGCCTGAACATATTCGACGACAGCCGCCCAATCTTCCTTCACCGCAAAAATCGCAGAATCCTCGAGTTTGAAACCCTCGCGTTGCTTGAGCATCTCGGGAAGCATGGCCGTCAGCGCTAGGTCATCGCTGCGGTCGATATGATAGAGAAAGCGCGCCTCGAGAATCGCCTGCTCGCTCACGTGGTGGTTACGAGCCGCGGCGATGGCTGCATCCAGTGCTTTGAGCGACCCGCGTTCTGTGAGGACGTGTTCGAGAGCGGCCTCCCGAGTGTCGGCGGGCGTTGGCATTTTCTCCGTCGCTGGAGATGCGCGCAAACCCGCGACGGGTACGAGGAGGGCGACGAGCACCATACTAACCGAGAGAAAGCGCATGACAGGAATTCCACATCGCCGTCAGCACCATCGCTAGTGGCGGACAGTGAGGTTTTTCGTTCAACGTGGCGGAATGACCATCTTCCGATTGAGAATGACCGTGTCGTTCGTCATGCGGTTCGCTTGTTTGATGGAAGCGGCGGGAATTTTGTATTTTGAGCTGATGCCTGAGAGCGTGTCGCCCTTGACCACGGTGTGAATGACGGCCGGTCCATGCGCCGATGGTGCTGGAGCGGCACCTTGGGCGGTGCTTGGAGCGGCAGCGGCCATGTCTGGGGTGGCGGGGGCGCTGGTGCTTTCCTCATAGGCGGCCGGGGTATCATAGACCGGGTTGGCCGGAGCACTCACGGAAGGAGTGGCTTGGCTGGGTGCTTGAGTGGTGCTTGCACTTGGAGTGTCGTAGGAGTTCGCATTTTGGGACGCGCAGGAAACCAGCGCGATGGCGAGCAACGAAGGAGTGAGGATGCGGATGGCGGTCATGGGATGAGTGGGTATCAGGTGGTGAGGTCGGATGACGAACACCGCTTGATCAACGGTGCCGCACGCCTGCTTTATTCATTTTGAGCCAGGACGGAAGCGGAAAAACTTCTCGGCACACGCGCTGGTGTGTCGGGAGAACACCTCGAGGGACTCGCCGCGCAAGGCGGCCAGAGCATCGGCCGTGTGTCGCACATAAGCGGGTTCGTTGCGTTTTCCCCGATGTGGTTCGGGCGCGAGGTAGGGCGCGTCGGTTTCTACCATGAACGATCCGGCAGGACATTTGGCGGCGGCTTCGCGCACCTCGCGAGCATTCTTAAACGTGGCGACTCCGCCAAAAGCCACGAGCCCGCCAAGATCGATCACCCGCTGAGCGTTTGCCCAGGGCCCGATGAAGCAATGGAAGACGGCACGCACCGAGGTGTGAAAATCACGGTAAATCTCAAGAGCGTCATCAAAGGACGCGTGTCCTGATTGATCGCGAGTATGAATGACCACGTTGAGGCCCGTCGCTGCGGCAAGCTCGAAATGGCCACGCAAAAAGGCGCGCTGGCAATCGCGGAATGCCAATTCATCCCAGCCATCGGGTGCGGGATGATAGAAATCTAGGCCGGTTTCGCCCAGTGCGCAGACCCGAGCGTCACGGGCGATCGTCGAGAGTTGGTCGAGGGCGTCGGGTGGCGCGTGATGGACGTCGCAGGGATGAATGCCGATGCAGGCGTGAACACGCGGGTTTTGTGCGATGGCGAGGTTGTCGGCGACGTCTGCGAGGCTCGTGGCCAGCGTGACAAGACGACCGACCCCGGCGGCCTGCGCCCGCGCGAGCACATCGGGAATCTCCGCCGAACAAAACCGATGGGAGGCGAGATGGCAGTGAGAATCGATGAGCATGGCATTAGGGTTTGAGGGCGGCGAGCAGGGCTGAAACCTTCTTAAAATCCTTGCACCCTGGGGAAAATTCCGCGCCCGACGCGACATCCAGTGCCGCAGGGCGCACCGTGGCGGCGGCCAGCGCGGCGTTGCCGGGAACAATCCCGCCTGCTAAAATGAGAGGCACCTGCGCATGGCGCGCCTTGAAATCCACGGCAGCGTTCCAATCGAAGGTTGCTCCAGTGCCACCATAGACGCCCGGGGCGGGCGCATCGAGCAGGATGGCGTGCGCTCCGAAATCCGCAGCACGATCGAGGTCGGCCAGGGTTTTCACTCCGATCGCTTTGAAAAACGGAATGCCTAATTCCTGGTAGATCGCGGATTCCTCCGGCGTTTCATCGCCGTGGAGCTGCACCGCATCGAGCAGCCCATCACGAAAAATCTCGGTCACTAAAGCAACCGGGGCATTCACAAACACCCCAACACGCAAAATGCGCCCGGCAAGATCGCCCAGCCAACTGGCGTGAGCCGGGGTGAGAAACCGGGGCGAGTGCTCCCAAAAGTTCACCCCCAGCGCGTCCACCCCCAGCGCCACGAGCTCCTCCGCGTCGCCGCGCGTCGTCACACCGCAGATTTTTAGCGAAACCGATGCGGGATTCAAAAAACGTTCAAGCCACGACATGCCCGCAGCCTACGAGAACCTCGCCCCCTCCCGCAATGGCTTTCGCTCAACTCGAAATTTTCGCCCGCGAACAATTTTGAGGATTGCCGGATAATCGGGATTTGCTTAAATCCCGCCGGAGAGCTGCGAAACCGTTGGTTTTCGCGCCTTTTGAAGAATTTTTTTCACGTTCTCGCCAGTGTCTCACTCCTATAGAATTTTGATTGCCTGTGGTGGCACGGGCGGCCACTTGTTTCCCGGCATCGCGGTGGGGGAAGCGCTGCGTGCGCGCGGGCATGAAGTATTGATGCTTATTTCCGAAAAGCAGATTGATGCGGAAGCGTCGGCGAAATACACGCACCTGCGCTTTGAGACGATGCCAGCGGTCGCGAAGCCGCGGACGATTTCGCCGCAGATGTTGCCATTTTTGTGGAAATCTTGGCGATCGGTCGGTCGCTGCACCGCGTTGATGAGGGACTTCGGGGCCGACGCCGTGCTGGGCATGGGCGGGTTCACGTCGTTGCCCCCGGTGTATGCCGGCCACCGGCTCGGTCTCAAAACCTTCATCCACGATTCCAACGCACGGCCCGGACGCGCCAATGTGCTGACCAGCCGATTTTGCACCGAGGTCTTTCTCGGGTTTGACGCGGCGCGCGAGTTTTTCGCCCATCGCCCGACCGTGACCACCGGCACGCCAGTGCGGCCCGAAATCCTCAACTTACCAACCCGCGAGCAAGCCGCTGCCCACTTCGGCCTCAACCCCGATCAAACCACCATCCTCGTCACCGGCGGCAGCCAGGGTGCTCGCCGCTTGAACGAACTCTGCGCCCAAGCGTCCGCTCTCTTCCCCCCCAAAACCCAGATCCTCCACATCGCCGGCGCCCTCGATTGCCTGCGTGTCCGCGAAATCACCCACGACCGACCTAACCACCAAGTGCTCGGGTTCTGCGACCAAATGCCCGCCG
>JBDLWH010000269.1:0-6906 GCA_039804325.1 Verrucomicrobiota bacterium | reverse complement strand
CGTGGTTCTATTTTCCTCTTTGGGTTACCTGAAATCTCTCAGGCCGCACGTCGTGGTGCTATCGAGCTCTGGGGAATGAGCGAGCAATCGCCGGCATTGGCCGGGCGGTGTGTGGGCCACGCTCCTTGAGGAGGTGGCTCGAGCCGGGATCGAACCAGCGACACGTGAATTTTCAATCCACTGCTCTACCAACTGAGCTATCGAGCCATTGCCATCCCTTGCGGGCGGGCCGGGAGTAAAAGCGGCCAACCACGATTTGACAACTGGAAAATCGCCAAAGAACGAAAATTTTTGGGTGGGCGCGTCGAGATGCGTTATTTGAGGAAGACCTCGCGGGCTTTGGCGCCATCGCCTGGGCCGACGATGCCGCGGAGTTCGAGGATATCGACCATGCGAGCGGCGCGAGTGTAACCGAGGCGCAGGCGGCGCTGGAGCAATGACGTGCTGGCTTTTCCTTCTTGGCGGACCACTTCGATGCACTTGATGACGAGTTCTTCGTCGGCTTCCGAGACATCATCGTCGTCGTCGTCCGCGCTGGCACCCAGCGATGCATGGATGTCGGTCTCGAACTTAGGTTTCCCCTGTGCCGCGCAGTGGTCGATGATGCGTTCGATTTCCGCATCGGTCACGTAGGCACCTTGGGCGCGCTCCAATTTGGCCGAGCCAGGCGGGAGGTAGAGCATGTCGCCCTTGCCGACGAGTTTGTCGGCTCCCTTGGTGTCGAGGATGACGCGTGAGTCGAGCGCGGAGGAAACCTGGAACGCGATGCGACACGGAATGTTCGCCTTGATGATGCCCGTGACCACATCTGCCCGGGGCGTCTGTGTGGCAATGATCAGATGAATCCCTGCCGCTCGCGCTTTTTGGGCGATGCGCGCGATGCACATTTCAACATCCGCCGGGGCGGTCTGCATCAGGTCGGCTAACTCGTCAATGAGCACGACGATATAGGGAAACCGGTCGGGGATGCGGTCGTCGAAGAGGTCGGCCTGCTCGTCGTCGTCATCGTCGTCATCGGCTTCCGGGCCAAGCTCGCCCGAGGCAAGCGCTGCGGCCATGGCATCGAATTGTTCGTCATCCACATCCTCCAGCGCCCACGGAGGTGCCTGATGGCTGGCGGGCAACTCCGGGTCCAACAGGATTTTCGTTTGGGTCGCCGTCTCGGCCGGTTGCGCGGGCGCGTCAACCGGTTCGGGTTTTTCCTTGCGGATGCGGTTATTGAAGCCATCGAAGTTTCTGACGCTTTCTTTGGCGAATATCCGGTAGCGTTTTTCCATTTCGTTGACCACCCACTTGAGGGCGGCGACGGTTTTCTTCGGGTCGGTGACCACCGGCACGACCAGATGGGGCAGGCGGTTATACATTTGCATTTCGACCACCTTGGGGTCCACCATGATGAAGCGTAATTCGTCGGGCCCGAATTTGAAGAGCATCGAGGCAATGATCGAGTTGATGCAAACCGATTTGCCTGAGCCGGTGGCCCCGGCAACTAACAAGTGTGGCATGGCGGCCAAATCGCCGATGACCGTCTTGCCATAAACATCTTTCCCCAGGGCCAGCGGAATGCGCTTCTTCGCAGAGCGAAATTCCGGGTCGTGCAGCAATTCGTGGAGCGGCACCGCGATTTTCTGCGAGTTGGCGATTTCGATGCCCACGGTGTCCTTGCCGGGGATGGGGGCCAGGATGTTGATGCGCTCGGCGCAGGTGGCACGGGCGATATCTGCTTCTAACTGTGAGATGCGGGACACGCGCAATCCGGTAGATGGATAGATTTCATAGCGTGTGATCGTTGGTCCACGGGTGATATCGCCGGGGGTGACTTCGATGCCAAACGCTTTAAGCGTCTCGATGATCATGCGCTGAGTGGAAAAAAGTTCCTCGCGGTTAGCTTCCGGCGCGTCATCCTCAATGGGCTCGTCGAGCAGGTCGAACCCCGGCAGTTCGTAGTTCTCGAAGCCCGTGACGGAGAGCGATTGGTGGGCGGGTTTTTTGCGGTCGAACGGTTTGGTTCCTGGAGCGACGGCCTCGTTGAGGCGGCGTTGGGATGCGTCGTAGATCTTGGGTGGTGGGGTTTCGCGCAAGGCGAGCATGGTCTGCGGCTCGGCCACCTCTTGTTCCTTGGCCGCCGCTTTCGTGGCCTCCCTGTCTTTGCGGCGTTGGTCGCGCTGGCGTTCGCGCTCAGCCTGCTTTTGCGCCTCCCGGGCCGCCTCCGCCCCTGCCTCACTCCGAATCTCATGCCATTCACGCCATCTTTTCCGAGCCAAACGCCAACACGCTTTACCAAACCGCAGCGGTGACTGGCCGGTGAACATGATCACGGCAACCAGATAGACCACGCTGGTCACGAGCAAAGTGCCTACCGGGCTGATGAGCGGAGTCAGCACAAAGCCACCCAAGCAGCGGCCTATCCAACCGCCGGGGCTCTGAAGATGACAATCGCGCGCCCAATCGATGAAGAAGATTCCAGCCGCCTCCAGCCATGCCGCCCCGGCCATGAGCAACACCAGAAATCCCACCACCGAACGCGGCCAAATCCGACCCTCCCTGCGCAAGGTGATCAAACCAAACCAGATGAATCCCACCGGAATAAGAAAACCCGCCACCCCAAAAAATTGGAGTTGCAAAAACCCGAGCAGGCCACCGACGGGCCCGATGAGGTTTTCGCCGCGGGCATTGGGTGGCCCCGCAAACACCTCGAAAATCCCCCACCTCGGGAGATCCGCCGGACTATATTTCACCAGCGAGAGCAAGAGTAACACCCCCACCGCGATCCAGGTGATACCTGTGATCTCGTGGGTCCAGCGCGGCGGCTCAACTTGCGCGCCGCTTTTCATGTTGTCTTTGAGTGCCATACCCTAATGTGTGACAAGATCATCCTCCGCCTCGTCCTCGGGAGCAAGGTTGTTTTCCTAGCCATAAAATCAGCGCCTCCAAAGCAAAATCGATCCTTGGCCACGCCTAAATTTCCCATGAGACTGCCGCCGTGCGACGCCTCACGCTTGTCATCCAAGAACCCCTACCCGGGCGGGTGCTGCCCCTCATGGCTGCCCAACACGGCCACGACGAAGCCGCGCGCCGGTATCGCGCCATCGTCCTGACCACGCTGCGCCAATTGCGCGGCCTCGCTGATACGCGGCTGAGTTTGGTGCCCGATCCAGACGATGCCGGCGAAGCGTTGCGATTCTGGCTCCTGCCACGCCTCGCCACGCGCTGGCAATCGGATGCGAGCGCGTTTCGAGCCGACGGCTGGGAGATCGACTTTGGCGGAGACGCCGTGGTCTATCAGGTCGAAGCGGTTGGCGACATCCTCTGCCCGTTTCTCGGGGCACGCTGGGTCCACACGGCGCTGCTCGGGTTGGAGCGTGGCACGCACCGGGTGAGCGGTCCGGCCTGCGATGGCGGCGAGGTTTTTCGCGCCCACCCTGCGGCGGCCACCGGGCAGCTCGATGAGCGGCGCTTGCCGCCACTGCCGGTCATCCGCAATGATGCGGAGTGGAAAGAAGCGTTAGAAACCCCGCTCGGACCGGCCTTGATGCGGGCGTGGGAAGAAGAGCGTTAGATCACGGCTCACGGCGAGTGGGTGAGGTCACGCTGGATGATTTCGCCCGGGCGGGTGGTCGTGTGTGGCCAGAGTTTGCGACCCGGATAGATCGAGGTATTGATGCCGGTGTGGACGCCGTCGCCCACGATGGTCCCGAACTTGCGCCGCCCGGTATCGATGAGCACGCCGTTGACCTCTGAGCGGTGGTTTTTCCCATCGTGCCGCAGATTCGAGGTGGTGGTGCCAGCACCGAAATTGACTTTTTCACCCAGCACCGAGTCGCCGACATACGAGAGATGCCCCACCGAGGTGTGTGAGAGAATCAGGGAGTTCTTGATTTCGACGGATTGTCCGATGTGACAGGAATCACCGATGCTGGTGAGACCGCGGATATAACAATTAGGCCCAATTTTGCAGTGGGCACCAATGACCACATTGCCCTCGATGAACACTCCGGGGAGAATCCGCGTTTCCGGCCCGAGATGGATCACGCCTTCGATGACCACCGAGGGATGAATGTCACCCTCAATCACATTTTCACGCAACGCGCCAATGGCCAACTCGTTGGCCCTCAGCAAATCCCACGGATGGACCAGCAGGAATGATGTCACAGCCACAAAGACACTCGCGGCATCCGGCGCGCGCCCGCGCCAGGCCAATGCCGTGCCCCCAGCATCGACCAGCGCGGACTTTCCACTCGCGAGAAATGCCGCGAGATCTTGGGGATCAAGCCACGCGTGAGGATGGGCGGCGAGGCCAGACGAGCCGATTGCGCCTTGTTGGTGTTGGGAGAGCGGGGAATTGGCGATGGGAAAATCCTCGATTCGCCGGGTCAGGGAGAGCGGAAAACACGCGGGTGAGGAAGTGTTCATGGCGATGGCATTATCCGATTTCCTCGTGAATGACCGCGGCGAATTTGCTCACCCAGAGGCGGCATGACTCGCTTTCTCGATGTTCGACGAGCACGCGGATCTTGTTTTCGGTGCCAGAATAACGGATCAGGTGACGACCATTTTCACCAAACGTGGCCGTCGCCATGTCCATGAGAGCGGTGAGTTTGGGGAGGGCGTCGAGCGGGGGTTTGGAGGCGACCGAGATGTTCGCGAGTTGCGAGGGATACTCGCTGAGCACGGTGGCGAGTTGGGCTAGGGTGGCGTTGCGGTCGCGCATCATGCGCAGCACCTGGAGCGCACTCAAAATGCCATCGCCGGTGGTCGCATAGTGCGCAAATATCAGGTGGCCCGAGTTTTCCCCACCAAACGAATACCCGTGACGGCGCATGCACTCGATCACATTACGATCCCCCACGGCAGTGGTTTCCACCTTGATGCCATAGGCGCGCATGGACTCCGCGAGACCCAGATTGCTCATGACGGTGGTCACCAACGTGTCGTGCGTGAGTTGCCCGCGTTCTTTAAGACCCATGGCGCAAAGGGCGAGAATGCCGTCGCCACTCACCACCTGCCCATTGGCATCGGTGAAAATGACGCGATCGGCATCACCGTCGAACGAAATGCCGAGGTCGGCGTTGTGGCGCCGGACCAATTCACCCGCGTTTTCCGGATGGAGCGCCCCGCAGGCGCTGTTGATATTGAGCCCGTCTGGCTGGATGCCCGTGGTGATGACATCCGCCCCGAGCTCCTTGAAAATAAGCGGGGCAATGAAGTAGGCGGCCCCGTGACCGCAATCCACGACCACCTTCAATCCATGCAATGGAACATTGTCCGCCGTGTGTTTGGCAAACTCTATGTACCGACCGCGCGCGTCATCAATGCGGTGCGCTTTGCCAATCTGACGTGACGGCAAGGGCGACGCCTCCGGCTCCTCACCCAGAATGTGACGCTCAATCAGATTTTCCAGGTCGTCGGAGAGCTTGTAGCCGTCGGGCCCGAAGATCTTCATGCCATTGTCCTCGTAGGGATTGTGAGACGCGGTGATCATGATGCCTGCCGCAGCTCCCATGGACTTCGTCAGGTGGGCCACGGCGGGTGTGGGCAGCGGCCCAACCATGAAAACGTCCATGCCCATCGAGACCAGCCCACTCGTGAGAGCCGTTTCTAACATGTAACCAGAAATGCGGGTGTCCTTGCCCACCAGCACGCGATTACGGTTAGGGCCGGATGATCTCAGCACCTTGGCCACGGCTTTACCCATTTTCAGGGCGACTTCCGCCGTGATGGGAAATTCATTCACACGGCCACGAATCCCGTCGGTTCCAAATAATTTCATGAGTTGTCGTCGTTAGAAGATGACGAACATCTATGAAATTGAGCGATCCATCAAGATCAAACCACGCCACACCCGAGTTTCTAACTCATGCGTGTGATGCGCTATCGGACTATCCGCCGAGCGTGGCACGACGGATGCGGCCCGGGGCTTTTTTGAGAAACCGTCGCGCCAAGACCTCGAACTCCTCGGAAAGGTCGGTCAAATGGACTTCTAACGTCCCATCGTGATCCTCGGGTGCCAGCAAATCCAAGCGCACGAGTTCCCGCTTGAGATGCTCCGCGCAAGTCGTAGCAGAATCTACCAAGCGCACATCGGGCGGGAGCAATTGGCGTAACACCGGCATGAGTAGCGGATAGTGGGTGCAGGCGAGCATCAGGGTATCAATCCCCTTTTCTATCAGCGGATCCAAATACGTTTGAAGCACCATGAGCGTGGCAGGATGATCTATCCAATTTTCCTCAACCAGCGGGACAAGCAGCGGTGCGGCCTGGCCGTGGATGATCAATCCGGTGCGGCGCAAGGCGAGCGCGTGCTGATAGGCATGGGACCGGATTGTCCCGCGCGTGGCGATAATGCCGATGCGCTCGGTGTTAGGGTGAGCCAGCGCGGCGTCCACGCCGGCTTCGATCACCCCGATGAGCGGGATGCGGTATTGCTCACGCAAACTTGGCAGAGCGTGAGCCGTGGCCGTGTTGCATGCCACCACGATGGCCTTGACCCCACGGGCAATGAGAAACCTCACATCCTCATCGGCAAATTGCCGTATCGTCTCCGGGCTTTTCGAGCCATAGGGCAAGCGGGCGGTGTCGCCGAGATACACGATGTCCTCGGCGGGCAAGGATTCCTGCACCGCTCGCACCACGGTCAAACCACCCACACCCGAGTCGAAAAATCCAAGAGGCGCTGCATTCACTGGCACCATTGTGCGCATTCCCGCGCCCCGAGCAAGCGGGAAGACCCAAACCACCCGCGTGACCCTGGGTGCGTAGAATTATTTGTCTGTCACTCTGGCGGCGGTGGGCTCGGTCGGCTCGGTCGGCTCGGTGGGCTCGGTGGGCTCGGTGGGCTCGGTGGGCTCGGTGGGCTCGGTGGGCTCGGTGGGCTCGGTGGGCTCGGTGGGCTCGGTCGGCTCGGTC
>JBDLWH010000268.1:0-5267 GCA_039804325.1 Verrucomicrobiota bacterium | reverse complement strand
ATGAGCGATCCCTCACGACCACTGGCCTCACGTAGCAGCGTGACGAGCGCCCCGGCAATGTCGGTGGGGGTGTGGCCTTGCTCTAACAAGCGGTCGATGTTATCCTGATAGGCTAAGAATTTGCCTGAATCTAGGCGTTCCTTGAGTTCATCAAAGATCAAGTCGGCACGGCGGCCTTCGACTTGTTCGACCGACGGGATGCGTTCGCGCCGAATCACCGAACGCGTGTAGCGCTCAATCGATTGCATCCGATAGATATCGCGGCCATACACAAAGCTCACGGCACGACCCGAGCGCCCGGCCCGTCCGGTGCGCCCGATGCGGTGGACGTAGTCTTCGGGGTCGGTGGGCAGGTCGTAGTTGAACACGATGTCGATTTCATCGATATCGAGGCCACGGGCAGCCACATCGGTGGCGACGAGCACCTCGACGGAGCCTTCGCGGAACCGTTTGAGGACGCGCTCGCGCATTTGTTGGGTCATGTCGCCGTGGAGTCGGTCGGCGGCATACCCGCGGTTGACGAGGTCTTCGGTGCATTCATCGACCGAGCGTTTGGTATTGCAGAAGATGAGGCCAAGGCGGGGCGGATTCATGTCGAGGATGCGCGAGAGCACCTCAACCTTGGATCGCTGACGCACTTCAAAATACGATTGCTCAACCGTGGAAACGGTGCGCGCTTTCTGTTGGATTTCAACGATTTTGGGGTCCTTGCCGAAGCTGCGTATCAGCCGCGAGACACCCTGGTTCATTGTGGCTGAGAAAAAGAGGGTCTGGCGCTCTGCGGGCAGAGAACCTAACAACTCGTCCATTTCGTCCTTGAACCCCATGTCGAGCATGCGGTCGGCTTCATCGAGGATGGCGAGACGGATGCGCGATGGCTCAAGACTGCCACGACGTAGGTGATCGAGCAGGCGCCCTGGGGTGCCGACAATCAAATGCACGCCATCGCGCAGAGCGCGGAGTTGGCGGTCCATAGGGGCACCGCCATAGACCGGGGTGGCATGGAGACCCTTGAGTTGGGCACCGAGACGGTGGACCTCCTCACAGACTTGGACGGCAAGTTCGCGAGTGGGGCAAAGGATGAGGACCTGCGGAGCCACCGTATTGAGGTCAAGCATGGCCAAGGCGGGCAGGACAAACGCTGCGGTTTTTCCGGAGCCAGTGGCGGAAAGGCCGACGATATCGTGACCCTCCATGGCAGGTGGAATGCTCAGCGCCTGAATGGGCGAGGGGCGCTCGTAACCGAGGGTTTCAATGGCGGCGAGCAGTGGGGCGGGCAAGCCGAGATCGGCAAAAGGAGGTGTTTCCATGAGCAATATAAGAGTCCAAACCCGACACGGGGGTGGTTTTCCGTTCCGGGAAAGAAAGGCTATCGCGCATTTTTCGAGGAAAACAAGCGCGGATGTGCAACTCAGGCGGATTCACGGTGAAAAGTGGCTTGGGCGACGCGTCCCGAGAGGCAGGTGTGCGGTGATGGATGCCTCGCGCGCGTGTTTGGCAGCAAGGCTGTTCTTGCTTAACGGCCATGATTGAAGGGATACTCCGCCCCCGCACCAATACCTGTCGATGTTTTTTCAGTCCTGCTCATGAATCGCTCCCCCCTGACACGCTTTGCTTGGATCTCGATTGCCGCCGCTTTGGTGACCATCGTCTTGAAAACCACTGCCTACTCACTCACCGGCTCTGTGGGACTGCTGTCCGACGCCATCGAATCACTGGTCAATCTCATCGGTGGCTTCATGGCCCTAGCGATGCTAACCATCGCCGCTCGCCCCGCCGACGACGATCACGCCTACGGCCACAGCAAAGCCGAGTATTTTTCCAGTGGTGTGGAAGGCACCTTGATTTTGGTGGCGGCGGTGAGCATCGCCTACACCGCGTGTTCTCGCTTGTTTCACCCGCAGGCCCTCGAGCAAGTGGGCGCTGGCCTAGCGGTTTCGGTGGTGGCCTCCCTGATCAACCTCGGCGTGGCGTTGCTCTTGTTGCGGGTCGGCAAAAAAAACCATTCGATCACGCTCGAAGCCAACGCGCATCACCTCCTCACCGATGTGTGGACGTCCGTCGGCGTGCTCGTCGGCGTCGCGGCCGTGGTCCTCACCGGCTGGCTCTGGATGGATCCACTCGTGGCCCTACTCGTCGCAGCTAACATCGTTTGGACCGGATCTCACATCGTCTGGCGCTCGGTCGCCGGCCTCATGGATCTCGCACTGCCACCCGAAGAACTCGCTGCCGTGCGCGGTGTGCTCGATACCTATCAAAACGATCAGGTGCAGTTCCATGCTCTGCTCACCCGCCAAGCCGGTGCTCGCAAATTCGTCTCTGTGCACGTCTTGGTGCCCGGGGCCTGGACGGTCCAGTCTGGCCACGATTTGTTGGAGCGGATTGAAGCGAGCATCCGCAGCGCGTTGCCAAACTCGTCAGTATTCACCCACCTTGAATCGCTGGAGGATCCGGCGTCCTGGGATGACCTCGGTTTGGACCGCCACTGAGGGTCACGCGCCAATTTCGGTGCGCCCGGAGAGCTGCGCGCCTTCCTCCATAGAAAACACCTTGGATTTGATGTCGCCTTGGATGCGGCTCTTGTCCTTGAGTTCGCAGCGCTCGGAGGTGATTTTTCCTTCGACTTTGCCGTAAACTTTCACCTCGCCCGCGGTGACATCGCCCTTGATGATGGCGTTTTCCCCGATGGTGACGCGACCTTTTAGGGAGCTGATTTCACCTTCGATTTTCCCGTCGATGATCATATCGTTGGAAAAGCGGATGGAACCGGTGATTTCGATTCCGCTGGAGAGCACGTTGGTCGGATTGGCCATGACGATTGAGAAGTGAGCAAAGGCCCGCCCGCTTGGCAATGGCAAAAGATTCCAAATCATCATGATCATGCCGCTTCTCTCGACGCAGGCGGAGATCGTGGAGGCGATGAAAATGAGTTTGTCCAAGTGCATCCGCCGTTGGCACGGCAATCTCATCGCACCAACGGGCGCAATCGCGTCACCTATACCCACACCCATGGGCCCAACCCGCCGAAACTCTTCTCAAACTCTTCTCCAGATTATTTGTCTGTCCCTCTATTCGAGTTCCTCGACCCAGAGCGGTTTGCTCGCAAACAAGGGGCCACACTTTCCAGAAAATAGAGCGACAGAGAACTTATTCGTTCGATGCAATCGGGGGGGGGGCAGGAGTCGGCAACAACACCGGCGCATTCTCCCCTTGAATCTCACGCCTTTCCGCCAGACACTGGCCACGCCCATGGCCACTGCATCCACACCCACTCTCCCCGACGCCACTGGCCACTTCGGTCCATTCGGCGGCATGTTCGTCCCGGAAACCCTGATGGCTCCCCTCCAGGAACTCGCCGATGCCTATCAAATCGCCAAAAACGACCCCGCTTTCCACGCCGAACTCGACGGACTGCTCCATGACTATGTCGGTCGGCCGACCCCACTCTATTTCGCCCAGCGCTGGACCGAACATCTTGGGGGTGCCAAAATCTATTTGAAGCGCGAGGATCTCCTCCACACCGGTGCCCACAAAATCAACAACGCCCTAGGCCAAATACTCCTCGCCAAACGCCTCGGTAAAAAACGTATCATCGCCGAAACCGGTGCCGGCCAACACGGCGTGGCCACCGCCACGGTCTGCGCCCGCTTTGGCATGGAGTGCGTCGTTTACATGGGGCAGGTCGATATGGAACGCCAAGCCCTCAACGTGGCTCGCATGCGCCTCATGGGCACCGAAGTTCGCCCCGTCACCGCCGGTCAGGCCACCCTCAAAGAAGCCGTCAACGAAGCGCTGCGCGATTGGGTGGCCAGCGTCGATCACACCCACTATATCCTCGGCTCCGCCCTCGGAGCGCATCCGTTCCCTATGATTGTGAGGGACTTCCACCGCGTTATCGGCATCGAGGCTCGCCGACAAATCCTCGAAAAGGAAGGCCGCCTCCCAGACTTGTTGGTTGCCTGTGTGGGCGGTGGCTCCAACGCCATCGGCTTGTTCCACCCGTTTCTTGAGGATGAATCCGTGCGCATGGTCGGCGTGGAAGCCGGCGGCGAAGGCATCATCCCGGAACGCCATGCCGCCCGATTCCAAGGCGGCAAACTCGGCGTCCTCCAGGGCACCAAAACCTGGCTGCTCGCCAATGACGACGGCCAGATCGAACTCACTCACTCGGTTTCGGCTGGCCTCGACTACGCGGCAGTCGGTCCGGAGCACGCCTATCTTCAAAACATCGGCCGCGTCGAATACACGTACGCCACCGATGCCGAGGCGCTGGCCGCCTTCAAGGAACTCGCCCATTGCGAGGGCATCCTTCCCGCGCTGGAAAGCGCCCACGCCATGGCTTACGTCTCAAAAATCGCCTCCTCTCTCCCACCCACCACCCTGCTCATTGCCAATCTCTCAGGCCGCGGCGACAAGGACGTCGAGCAGGCGTCGAAGTTTTTGCTCTGATCTCTAGGGAGCCGACAACCATGCTTCACTCCTGATGAAATATCTCGTCACCCTCGCATGTTCGGTTTTTTCCATTGGGGGCGCACACGCCGTCTCGTTGATCAACCTGAGTTTCTCGGGTGCCATGACTCCTGGCCAGCAACACGTTTTACGGAGTGGTGGTGCCAGAAGCCTCGTGCCTGCAACTCGGCCTGCTGGCTGGCATGCTGCTATTGCGGCGTAAGAGATGATTATGCGCTTGCACGGTGAGGCAGAGACCGGAAGGCTGAAGCAGTGATTTCTCCTTGGGATGTCGTGGCTTCGGTGCTGCCTGTCTATCTGTTACTTGGCGCAGGGGCCCTGCTGCGCGCCACGGGCATCGTGCGTAAAGCTCACGATGAAGGGATCATGCGCGTGGTTTACACCGTCATGCTGCCCTGCTTCATGCTGGATAAAATTCTCGGCAGCGCGGTGCTTAAGAGTGGCTCGGTGGTGATCAGTTCGATTGGACTGGGGTTTTCGCTGCTACTGGTAGGCATCTCCATCGGCGCTCTGGTCGGTCGCCTCATCGGCCTGGAACGCGGCACGGGCATGCGCACCTTCGCCCTAGCCTCGGGCTCCCAGAATTTCGGATTCACCGCTGCGCCCGTTGTGGAAATCCTCTGGAGTACCGGGGCGCTGGCCATCCTCTTCGTTCACAACATCGGTGTGGAACTGGCCATGTGGTCGGTGGGCGTCATGATCATGAGCGGCGAAAGCACCATCCGCTGGCGAAAACTCGTCAATGGTCCCATCATCGCGGTGCTCGGTGGGCTGCTGTGTGTGGCGCTTGGCTGGGA
>JBDLWH010000267.1:0-3007 GCA_039804325.1 Verrucomicrobiota bacterium | reverse complement strand
ACGCCCTGGGTGGCTCAGTCGTCAGTCGTCTTGGCCGCTTTTTTGGTGGCGGCTTTCTTGGCCGGGCGTGGTGGGAATTCGAAGCCGATTTTGCCGTCTTTGGGCTCAAATGTGAGGAAGGCGTCGAACTTGCGCTTGGTTCTGTTGGATACGAACCCGTGGATGACGTCGGTTTTGCCGGTGGCGACAAGTTTGAGCACCTCGGTCACGGTGATGTCGTGATGGAGGATGGACTTGCCGATGCGGATGCCGTTCGGGTCCTTTTTGGTGGCGAGTTCCGGGAGGTGATAAGCCTTTTCGCTTTGGTAGATCTTGATGACGCGCCCATCGGCAAGAGTGGCTTTTCCGATGACTTGTTCTTCGGTGAGTTCCAGGGCGGCGTCTTTGTCGTCGTTGTCGAAGACGAAGTTCACTTTAAATTTGGCGTCGAGTTCGAGGCCCGCATCGAAGAGTTTGTTGAACTTCGATTTGAATCCGGTGAGTGGGCCGACGAATTTTTTGGTAAAGAGTACCGTGGCTTCTTCGGTGGTGAGGAGGCGTCCGGCGATGTGTTTTTTTGCCTTGAACTTGCACTCCGGTTGGCGGCACTCGAAGGTCGCGTCGGTTTGGAGCAGGTCATGGGCACCGCAGATGGGGCACGGGACGTTGAGGTCGGGGAACGATTGGTTTTTGGCGTGATCGGCGAGTTGGCGTGCTTTGGTGACGATTTCGTGGGTGTAGGAGGCGATCTCCTGCATGAAGGCGCCGCGCTGGAGTTGGCCGTGCTCCATTTGGCGGAGTTTGTATTCCCAATCGCCGGTGAGTTTGGGCGAGTAGAGCCCTTCGATGTCCATATCGCGGACGAGTTGGATGAGGCGCATGCCGCTGCCGGTGACGTGGAGGTCGCGGCCGTCGCGGGCGAGGTATTTTTGGGCGATGAGGCCTTCGATGGTGGCCGCGCGGGTGGCGGGGGTGCCGAGGCCGCGATCGGCCATGGCTTCGGCGAGTGCTTCGTCGTCGATGAGTTTGCCGGCACCTTCCATGGCGGAAAGCAGGGTGGCCTCGGTCATGCGAGCCGGGGGTTTGGTTTGTTCGTGAAGGACGACGATGTCGAGGACTTGGGCGGATTCGCCGGACGTGACAGGGGTGAGTTCGTCCTTACCGGCGGCGACGCCAGGGCGGCGGCCATAGACTTCGAGCCAACCGGGTTTGACGAGGACGCGGCCTTCGGTTTTGAAGGTGTCGGGCGACGGGTTGGGGGAGTGGGAAATTCGAGTGAGGCGGGTGGTTTGCTCGAACTCGGCGGCCGGATAGAACACGGCGATGAAGCGTTTGACGATCATATCGAACACCTTTTGTTCGGTGTCGCTGAGTTTGGCGGTTTTACCCGTGGGGATGATGGCAAAGTGGTCGGAGACCTTTTTGTTATCGAAGATGCGGCGCGATTTGTGGAGGCGCGGGCCGTTTTCCGAGTTGCCAGCGAGGACGGCAGACGCGTAGGGGGCGAGGTCGAGGTCGCTGTTTCCGATGTCCTGCATGGTTTCGCGTACCTTGGCGGTGTAGTCTTCGGGGAGGTAGCGGGAATCTGTGCGCGGGTAGGTGATGACCTTGTGTTTTTCGTAGAGCGCTTGGGCAATCTGCAGGGTGCCTTTGGCAGAGAACGGAGCCTCGCGCTGGAGCGTGGTGAGGTCGTAGAGTTGCGGGGCAATCTGGGATTGGGCCTTTTTTTCCTCGGTTACCACGCCGGATTTCCCGTCACAGCGTGCTTGGATCTCCTCGGCGGTGGTTTGGTCCCAGAGGCGTTCGGCGCGCGAGTGAGGGTTGGTTTCGTCTTTTTTCCACGACGGGTCTATCCATTTGCCGAGGTAATCGCCTAATTGGATGCCGAAGGTTGCGTGGACCTCGAAATACGGGCTCGTTTGGAACGCTTGGATTTCGGCCTCGCGGGCGGCAAGGATGGCGAGGGTGGGGGTTTGGACGCGGCCGGCGGCGGTGATATTGAATCCGCCGTGGCGCGAGTTGAAGCAAGTGAGGGCGCGGGTGGCGTTGAGGCCGACGAGCCAATCCGACTGGGACCGGCATTTTGCGGCGTCGGCGAGGGGCTTCATTTGCTCCTCGCTGCGCAGGGATTGCCAGGCGTCGAGGATGGCGTTGGTGGTCATGGACTGCATCCAAAGCCGCTGAGTGGGTTTCTGGATATTTCCGATTTCCATGATGTAGCGGAAAATGAGTTCCCCTTCACGGCCGGCGTCGCAGGCGTTGACGATGCGATCGATGTCTTTGCGCCTAGCGAGTTTGAGCACCTGGTTGAGGCGCGCTTGGGAGTCTGGGATCGGGTCGAGATCGAAGTGCTCGGGGATGGCGGGGAGGACTTGAAAGTTCCAGGGCAATTTTTTGCCGTTGGGGCCCATGGGCATGCGCAGTTCGACGAGGTGGCCGACGGCCGAGGTGATCACGGCGAGGTCATTTTCGTAGAAGACGTCGCGGCCAGCCCCCATTTTGTCGAACTTGCCGAGTGGTTTGGCAAGTGCGCGGCTGAGGTCGGTCATGACGCTGGGTTTCTCGGCGATGATGAGTATTTTTCCCATGGTGAAAGCGGCCCGTGGTGCGGGCGTGGGCTGAGGGACTAGACTTGTGAGAAGGGTTTTGGCAAGCGGATTGCGGGATTGGGGGGAAATTGACGGCTAGAGGGATTGGCGCACCAGTGAATGAAGCCGGGCCAGACTGGCGGCTTGGAGATTGAGCGGGCCGGTTTTGCTTTCCCAATTCGTGACGGTTGGTGGACTGACGCCAAGTTTGACGGCGAAGGCGGCGCGCGTCAGACCGAGGGACGTGCGCAGTTTGCGCACGCTCGCCGCGCTGGCTTTGAACGCAGCGGGTTTTTTAGGTGCGGCGGGTTTGGGTGCGGCGGGCTTGGGTGCGGCGGGTTTTTTGGGAGCGGCGGGTTTTTTGGGTGCGGCGGGCTTGGGTGCGGCGGGCTTGGGTGCGGCGGGCGTGGGTGCGGCGGGCTTGGGTGCGGCGGGTTTTT
>JBDLWH010000266.1:0-3731 GCA_039804325.1 Verrucomicrobiota bacterium | reverse complement strand
TCCCAAGGTGTAGGTTGATTGGCTGTTTTATTTCCGTATGGGATATTAACGAATTGGAATGTTTTCATCTAAAATTTAACGGTTAACCCAAATCACTAGGCGAAAGCTTAAGGGCTTGGGTCTGTAATCTTTTATGGGAGTTTTTAAAAAAAACCCGTTCGGAGATCCGAACGGGTTTTGCGTATGTGTGAATTTTTGCTTGTTTTAAGTCCAAGCGTTTTTAATGGTATCGATACCTTTTTTAAGGTTACGATCTCCATGATTGTTGCATGTTGTTGCGAGCTTCTCTAGTAATGTTTGTAGGTATCTCATAGTGCAGATATATCAATCTTTGCGGCGGTGATGGCCGGAAACGGACAGCGAAGGCTCTTCACGTAAGGAAGGTCTTCGGTGGGATGAGAGCGTATTCGCTCTCTTTTTGATTTTTCAAAGAAAAAACCCCCTCGGCATGATGCCGAGGGGGTTTTGTGATTGGTGCGCCCGCTGGGATTCGAACCCAGGGCCAAGGGTTTATGAGACCCCTGCTCTAACCGCTGAGCTACAAGCCCTATGAATGTTTCCCTCGAATTTCTATCATCCTTGAAGCAGATCGCTCCTTGTCACAAGCCATGGCGGGGTGAAAAACACCGCAGCACGCGCTTAATCCAAGGTTCGCTCTCTTGACCGTCATCGGGGCGGGCAATCCTACGCACCCCATAAGCAGGCTGGCAAGGTTGTTAGCCCATCGTCGCCGATCAAGATGCAACCTACTGATCTTGAGCTACCCCTGTGTGCTCAAAGATTCATCTCTGGCGCATTCTTCATCGGCCCACCGCCATCCCACTTTACGTATCGGCCATCGCGGCCTAACCTCACCGCAATGCGTCTGTCCACCGCCCTGCTGATTTACCGGCTGCTGCTGCCATGGTTGTTTCTGGCGGCCTTTCCGGGGTGGCTCGTCAAAATGCTGCGGCGCGGCGGGTTGCACACCCGCCTCGGGGAGCGCGTCGCTTGGTATTGGGCGGCGCGTGATGGCGAACCGATCGGAGCGGTTCACGTCCACGCGGTGAGCGTGGGAGAATCGATGTTGGCGCTGAAACTCATCCGTGCCTGGCTCAGCCAAGACCCGACCCGCCGATTCGTTCTGGCCACCGGCACCGCCACTGGCCACGCCGTCGCCACGGCGGCAGCCATCCCAAACCTCCGAGTCACCTATGCGCCGCTGGATTTCCCGTCGATGGTGATGCGCTACCTCGAGCGGTTTGCCCCAGCGCAAATCGTCCTCATCGAAGGTGAAGCGTGGCCGTATTTATTGCTGACCTGCCACCAGCGCGGCATCCCCGTCGCCCTAGTCAACGCCCGCTTGTCGCCACGCTCCGCTCGCCGTTTCGAGCGCTTTGCCGCGTGGGTGCGCCCACTCTTTTCGCTGCTGGATGCCGTGGCCATCCAAGAACCCGAGGATGCCTCACGGTGGCGCAACTTGGGCGTGGACCCCGCGCGCATCCACCATACCGGCAGCCTCAAGTTTGACCCCGGTAGCTGCTCGACACCGGCCAAACGCGAGGATTTTCAGCGGATATTAGATGCGTTCGGTTCCGGCCGCCCGGTGATTTTAGCCGCCAGCACCCATGCGGGCGAAGACGAATGGATCGCCACGGCCATCCATCAAGCCGCTCCCGACGCACTGGCCGTGCTCGTCCCGCGCCACGCCGAACGCCGCGCCGAGGTCGCCGCCGCCCTCGAACACGCTGGTTTTCCCGTGGTGCTGCGCTCGAAGTTCCCCCCACCCGCCACGCATGCCGCTGCCAGCCATCGCGGCCACGTGTTGGTCATCGACACCACTGGCGAACTGCGCGAATGGACCGCTCTGGCCGACGTGGTCGTCATCGGCAAAAGCATCTTGGCCCACGGCGGCCAAAACCCGACCGAAGCGATCCAAGCCGGCAAGCCCGTGATCTTTGGCCCACACATGGAAAACTTCGAACCCCTCGCCAGCCGCCTCGTCGCCGCTCAGGGCGCATTACGCGTGGCCGATCAGGCGGGCTTGGCCGGTGCCATCGCTGCCGCCCTCGACCCGGACCGGGCGACCGCCCTCACGAGCGCTGCCGCACGACAACTCGCCGCTCACCATGGTGCCACCCAGCGCATTCTGGCCTTGTTGCACCCCCCGAAAAATGACTGAACGCGGAGTTTGTCATTTACAAATTCCCCCTCTAGTCTCCGCGCCGTGAGCGATTCCGAAAACAATCCATTCAGCAGTCTCCTCTCCAGCTTTGCCCTCGGCCCAGCATGGGCACGCGCCGCCGGAAGCACCCCAGACCGCACCTCCAACCCCAACGCCAAACCCGAGGAACGCGCACCCCGCCGGCCCGATGACCGCCGCGATGACCGCCGCGATGACCGCCGCGGAGCGTCGCGTGACCGCGATGGCGGCACCCGACCGTTTCAAGGACGCGGGGGAAAATTCGAGGATCGCCGTGACGCCCCACCGCGCTTTGAAGAAGCCCCACCCGCCGAGGGCGTCCGAGTGACCCTCATCCCCGATGCCCAAGCCGTCCACCTCATCGGAAAGGAAATCCATCAAGTCGCGCGCGTCTATGCCCTCTACGACGTGGCTAAAATTCTGCTCGCCGAACGCTCGCGCTGCCGAGCGGTCTTCGAAGCCATCGCCCCCCACGCGCCTTTGTGGCGTGGAAAAATCGATGACACGGTGTTTCTGACCCGGGAGGAAGCCCAGCGCCACCTCTGCTCGTCCGAACTGCGCAACCACTTCATCGAAGAGGCCACCATCGAGTGCGACCCACCTACCGGCAACTTCCAGTCGGTGGCTCGCTGTGGCCTCTCGGGCGCATGGCTCGGCCCACCCAACTTTCATGCCTATCAGGTGAATCTGCGCCGCTTGCATCGCGAACGTTTCGCCCACATGCCCTTCGCCGCCTACACCGCTAAAGTCCGCACCGAACGCGGAGAGGACGCCGTCAACGCATGGCTCGAAACCACCAAAATCAAAACCCGCTGGCGCATTAAAGGCACCGACGACGATGCCTGGATCGATGATCGCACGGACGCCGAACGCGCCCTTGTCACCCGATGCTTCGATCAAGCGTTCGCCGAGGCGCGCACCACCGAAGTCTTGGCATCCATCGCCCCGTCCCACCTGTCGCCATCACTCCTCACTTCGTTGACCTTGGCGGGCAACCACGCCCGAAACCATCCCGCCATCCTCATTCCCGCGGTCTGCCGCGCCGTGGAAGCCGAATACCTCCCGGTCTTCAAACGCCAAGGCAAACTCCTCACCGGCCCCGCTCGCCCCGCACCACTGCCTCCCGGCGTCGTCCTCGCCGAACGCCCTGGCATCATGGTCGATTGGATACGCGCCAACCAACCCGCCAAACTCGAGGGTCTCTGGCAAGCCGTCCTGCCCGAGGGCGGCTCCGCTCCTCCCGCTGAATTCGCCGCAGACCTTTTCTGGCTTCTCCATCAAGGCCACATCCTCCTCTTCACCGACGATACCCTCTACGTCCAAGAGTTGCGCGAACCCCGCCCCCTCGATCTGGAATCCTCCCCCAAATCAGATAAATCCAAGAAAAAGAAAAAGAAAAAATCCACCCTCCCGGGATCTCTCGACCAACCCGACGCCCCACCCGCCGGCAACGACGCCCCCACCGAGCCCACCGAGCCCACCGAGCCCACCGAGCCCACCGAGCCCACCGAGCCCACCGAGCCCACCGAGCCAACCGAGCCCACCGAGC
>JBDLWH010000265.1:0-4856 GCA_039804325.1 Verrucomicrobiota bacterium | reverse complement strand
GGAAAACGCGCGTGTTCTTACGGGCGGAGGAGGTTCCATGCCGAGACGAGCGCCTTGAGGCCGGCCATTTCGATCGAGGGATCGACGCCAGCGCCCCAGAGGAGGCGGCCGTCGTCGTGTTGGATTTGGACGTAGGCGGCGGCGCTGGCATCCGATCCGCCGCGCACCGCGTGGGACCGGTAGTCGGTGACTTTAAAATCCTTGAGGCCGATGTTTTCCAGGGCGTGAACAAACGCGTTGATCGGTCCATTGCCCAATCCCTCGATGCGTTGCTGTTCGCCATGGTGGAGGATGATGGCTTGGCATTTCACCTTCCCGCGCTCGCCAACCTGATGGATGAGCTCGTAATCCGTCACATCGAGCGGACTGGCCAAATTCACAAATTCCCGGAAAAACGCGTCGCGGATTTCATCGGCTCCGAGTTCGCGGCCGTGGGCATCGGCCAGGTCATAGATGCGTTTACCCACTTGCGGGTGCATGGTTTTGGGAAGTTCGAAGCCGTGCTCGCGGTCTAACACATACGCGACACCGCCTTTGCCGGACTGGGAATTGATGCGGATGATGGCCTCGTATGACCGGCCGACGTCCTGCGGGTCGATGGTCAGATAGGGGACGCCCCATGGCACGGCGGGGTCGATGGCGGATTCGGAGGCGCGGCGGTCGAGGCCTTTTTTGATGGCGTCTTGGTGGGAGCCGGAGAAGGCGGTGAAGACGAGTTCGCCGGCGTAGGGTTGGCGTTCGGGCACGTTGAGGCGCGTGACGCGTTCATAGACGGCGCGGATGCTTTGGAGGTCGGAGAAATCGAGGCCGCTGGGGATGCCGTGGCTGTTGAGGTTGAGGGCGACGGTGACGATGTCGAGGTTGCCGGTGCGTTCGCCGTTACCAAAGAGCGTGCCTTCCACGCGGTCTGCCCCGGCAAGGAGGCCGAGTTCGGTAGCGGCCACGCCCGTGCCGCGGTCGTTGTGGGTGTGGAGGGAAACGATGGCCGACTCGCGGTTTTGCAAGTGACGGCACATCCATTCGATTTGGTCGGCGTGGACGTTGGGGGTTGTCCACTCGACGGTGGCGGGCAAGTTGAGGATGATGGGGTTTTCGGGCGTTGGTTGCCAGACGTCCATGACCGCGTGACAACACTCGAGCGAGAAATCCAGCTCGGTGTCGGAAAACGATTCGGGCGAATACTGGAGCACCACTTCGGTTTCCGGCACGGTGGGCACGAGCGACTTGACGAGCTTGGCTCCCTCGACGGCGATGTCGCGGATGGTTTCACGCGTCGCATCCGAGAATGTCACCCGGCGCTGGAGCGGTGAGGTCGAGTTGTAAATATGGACGATGGCCCGCTTGGCACCGCGGATGGCGTCAAACGTCCGGCGGATCAGGTGATCGCGCGTTTGAACCAGAACCTGGACCGTCACGTCGTGCGGAATCCGATGCTCGTCTATCAAACGCCTCAAAAAATTGAACTCGGAATCCGCGGCAGACGGAAACCCGACCTCGATCTGCTTAAACCCGACACGCACTAATAAATCGAAAAACTCGAGTTTTTCATCGATGGACATGGGTTGTGGGAGTGCCTGGTTGCCATCGCGCAGATCGACCGAGCACCAATCGGGCGCGTGATCGAGCGTGCGGTCGGGCCACGTGCGGTCGGGCAGGCAGACGGCAGGGAACGCGCGGTATTTGGCAAGCGATGACGGATGCATGGGGGCACCATGGAATGAGTGGTTTCGCTCGGCAAGTCATAAGCCTGGATCCAAAATTTCCGCAGTCGGCTCGGATTTTTTGCGTTCCCGGGCCTCACGGAAAAAACTCTGTAGCAGCGAAAGGCATTCCTCGCCCAGCACCCCGGGCGTCACGTCACACCGGTGGTTAAGCGGTGGATTAGAGTCTAACAAATTGATCCATCCCCCGGCGGCACCGGCTTTCGGGTCAGGGCACCCGAAGACGAGGCGCTCGGGGCGGCAATGCACGAGAGCGCCGGCGCACATCGGGCACGGCTCCTTGGTGACGTAAAGGGTGCATTTTTCGAGTCTCCAATCGCCAAGAACACCTTCGGCGGCGGTCAGGGCGAGCATTTCGGCGTGGGCGGTGGCATCCTTGAGGGTTTCCACTTGGTTCCAGGCACGCGAAATGATGCGCCCATCGCGCACGACCACCGCGCCCACTGGCACCTCGCCCGCCGCGTAGGCTTTGCGCGCTTCCCTCAGCGCCTGGCCCATGAAAAATTCGTCGCTTTGCAAATCAATGATGATTGGGCTGTCGTCCACGCGCGAGGCTCTACCAGAGGACGGCGGACGATGCACGCCTCATTCGATTGTTAGAAAATTGTGCGTGTCATGGGGTGGGCTTCGTGGTTCGTATCGCCCGCGTGATTTCGCAGCACACATTTCATGACCGGGTGATAGCCCCCTCGTTGTTGGCGGCGGATTTTTCGCGCATCGGTGAGGAAGTCGCGCGGGCGTCACGATCGGGCGCGGATTGGCTTCATCTGGATGTCATGGATGGGCATTTTGTGGACAATTTGTCGTTTGGGCCGGCGATGGTGGAAACCGTGCGTCACTTGAGCCCGTTGTGGTTGGATGTTCACTTGATGGTTTCGCGGCCGGACCGATATGTGAGGCGCTTTATAGAAGCAGGGGCGGATTTGGTCACGGTGCATGTGGAGGCGGACCATGATGTTGGGCAAACGTTGCGTCTCATCCGCGACGCGGGTTGCCATGCCGGATTGGCGCTCAATCCGGCCACGCCCGTGACTGCGGTGGAGCCGTTTCTCGATCAGATTGATCTATTGCTGTGCATGACGGTGGTTCCTGGGCTCGGCGGGCAGCCGTTTATGCCCGAAGTGCTCACCAAAATCGCCGCCGCCGCCGCCCTCAGGCAATCGCGCCATCTTTCGTTTCACCTCGAAGTCGATGGCGGCATCGACGCGTCCACCGCCACCCAGTGCGCCGCGGTTGGCGCGAATGTCATGGTGGCCGGGGTTTCCACGTTTCGCGCGCCGGACATGGCTGCCGCCATCACCGCCTTGCGCTAGCCCACGTGGATGCTCACGGCGGGCTCCGTCAGGGCTCCGTCAGGGAGGGTTTTTTATTCTGAGCATGGAGCATTCTCGGGGTAGCCAGCGGCGGCAGATGCTGGTATGTGACGGCCGCCCGGCGACCCGTCACCCGTGGCCCCATTTTTGATGTCAGCCAACAACGCCACATGGAAAGTTAGCGCCGCCGTGATGGCGAGTCGGGTGCTTGGGTTGTTGCGTGAAATGATGTTTGCCGCGCTCTTTGGTGGCAGCCGGTGGATGGATTGTTTTTATTTGGCGTTCCGGGTGCCCAACCTGCTGCGCGATTTGTTTGCCGAGGGCGCGCTCTCGCAGGCGTTTGTCACGACGTTTTCGAAAAAGCTGCATGACCAGGGCGAGGAGTCGGCGTGGGCGCTGGCACAGAAGATGATGACGCTTACGGCGGTGTTCATGAGTCTGGTGTCGCTCATCGGCATGCTGGCCGCGCCGGCGATGGTCGAACTGCTTACGGCGTTTTCTCGGGGTGGGGGAGCGGTGCGATCCTTCAATGCCGACGAGTTTGCCCTCACCGTGACGATGGTGCGCGTGATGTGGCCGTTCATCCTGCTCGTTTCGCTTGCGGCGCTCGTCATGGGCATGCTCAACGCGCGCAATGTCTTTGGCATGCCTGCCCTCGCGTCGTGCTTCTTCAATCTCGGCTCCATGGTCGGGGGCGGCGCACTCGGCTGGGCGATGGACCCGAACTGGGGACCTAAAAGCCTGATTGGGTTTTCTATCGGGGTGGTCATCGGCGGGCTCGCCCAGTTGGTTTGTCAGTTTCCGGCGCTGCGGCGGGTGGGCTTCCGGTTTCGAGCGGATTTCCGGTGGCGTGATTCGGGCGTGAGGCAGATATTGCGGTTGATGGGACCGGCGGTCATCGCCGCCTCTGTGGTGCAGATCAACGTGGTGGTGAACTCGATGTTTGCCTACGGCGTCGGTGAGGGGGCGGTGAGCTGGTTGAGTTATGCTTTCCGACTCATGCAACTTCCCATCGGCGTTTTTGGCGTGGCCGTGGCCACCGTGACGCTGCCCGCGCTCTCACGCGCCGCTGTGGGCGGCATTTCCCCGGAGTTTAAGCCGACCCTCGCGAAAGGTCTGCGGCTCGTGGCATTCTTGGTGCTCCCGTCGATGCTCGGGCTGGTCCTTCTAGCCGGGCCAATCGTCAGCGTCCTCTATGAACGTGGCCACTTCGATGCGGTGGACCGCCTGCAGACAGCGGTGGCCTTGCGCGCCTATGCCTACGGGCTGCTCGGTTATGCTTGGCTCAAAGTCCTCCAACCGGCGTTTTACGCCATCGACAAGCGCTGGCTGCCGATGTGCGTGAGTCTTTTCGCCCTGGCGCTCAATCTCGCCTGCAACGGGCTGTTCGTGTTTGTTTTCCACTGGGGCCACGAGTCGCTCGCCCTGACCACGAGCATCACGGCCACCGTGAATTTCGTGATCTTATTCGTCGCGATGTGCCGGTTCGTCGGCGATATCGGCACACGCGACTTGCTCGTTTTACTCGTGAAACTCACCCTGGCCGGCGCGGCGATGGCCGCGGTGTGCCTCGTGGCCACTCATGTTGTGTGGCGCGACCCCGCACAGCTCCCGTGGTCGCTGCGCACAGCCGCCCTGCTCGCCACCATGGCCGTGGCCGCTCCGGTCTATTTCCTCGCCGCGCGTCTTCTCAACGTCGCCGAAGCTCACGACGCGCTCGTGCTCGTCACCCGCCGCCTACGGAAATGAGGCAGCACCAGCTCTTTAGGTAGCAGCTCTTTAGGTAGCAGCTCTTCAGGTAGCGCGCTCTCGCCGAGAGCGC
>JBDLWH010000264.1:0-6109 GCA_039804325.1 Verrucomicrobiota bacterium | reverse complement strand
TGCTGGCAACTCAGAACCCGCTGGAACAAGAGGGAACCTATCCATTGCCTGAAGCGCAGTTGGATAGATTCATGATGAAAGTGGTCATGGACTATCCGACGGAGGACGAGGAACTTCGCGTGTTAGACTTGGCGGGCACCACAGAGGACATGCCGGTGCCCACGCCCATCGTGAGCCTGGAGTCTATCCAGCAAGCGCGCACAGTGGTGAACAGTCTGTATCTTGATGAAAAAGTGAAGCGTTACATCGTGCGCTTGGTTCACGCCACACGCCGACCCGATGATTTCGGGGTGCATATTGCGCCGCTCATCCGGGTGGGGGCCTCGCCGCGCGCCACCATCAATCTCGCCCTGACTAGCCGGGCCCATGCTTTCCTCAATGGCCGCGCCTATGTCACGCCCCATGATGTGAAGAATGTCGCCATGGATGTGCTGCGCCACCGCGTCACGGTGACGTATGAGGCGGAAGCCGAAGGGCTAGACAGCGAGAAAATCATTACGCGACTTCTTGATGAATTGCCCGTGCCATGATCAAGCCAAATGCGAATACGCCGATTAGTCTAGCGGACGAGGCCCGGGCTGCGGAAATCCTCGGTCGGGTGAGGCGCATGGAAGTGCGCACTAACCGATTGGTTGATGATGCTCTAGCAGGGCGTTACGCGAGTGTATTCAAAGGCCGGGGCATGGATTTTGACCGGGTGAGAAATTATGTGCCCGGTGATGATGTGCGGACCATCGATTGGAATGTGACGGCGCGCACTGGTGAGCCGCATGTGAAACTTTTCACTGAGGAACGCGAACTCACCATCATGCTGGTCATCGATGTGAGCGCGTCGTCGGATTTCGGGTCGGTGGCGGATTCCAAGCGCGAGCTTGCAGCGGAAGCGGCCGGAGTGCTGGCAGCCTCGGCGATTCACAACCGCGACAAGGTCGGGTTAATCCTATTCAGCGATGTTGTTGAGTTATACATACCACCGGGCAAGGGGCGTATGCATATCATGCGCTTGATTCGTGAGACGTTGTTTTTTCAACCCGCGCAGCGAGGTACAGATATTTCCAAAGCTCTGGATTTCGCAAACCAAGTCGTTCACCGAAAATCGGTGGTTTTCCTGGTATCGGATTTTTGTCTTGGGGCACCGTTTGACGAGCGCTTAGCCACACTGCGCCACAAGCTGCAAATTACTAACCGCCGCCATGATGTCATCGCAGTCTCGGTGACCGATGCGCGTGAACAATCACTGCCCAATGTCGGACGCATCTGCCTCGAAGACGCTGAAAGCGGCCAAGTGGTGGAACTTGATACGGGCAGTGCGAAGGTGCGTGAAGCGTTTGCGCAACAATCGCGCGTGCGTCGTGAGCTTACCGCCACGCGTATCCGCTCGCTGGGCGTGGATTTCTTGGAATGCGTCAACGGGGAAAACTGGCTCCCCGTGCTCATGGGGTTTTTCCACAATCGACGCCAGCGGTCTGGCTAACACCTGTTTTTTTTCTCCATGACCTATCGCATTTTCATGAGCCTATCATCCTTCACTCGCGCGGCCCTTGCCCCCGTGGCGCTCGCGGCGATGCTCCTCGCTCCGGCGCATTTAGCCGCCCAAGGCCCCGCACCATCCGACACCGGCGAGGATATTCGCCCAATTAAGGAAAGGGTAGAAATGATACAACCGAAGCAACCGCCTGTGACTCTCTGGCTGTGCTTGGGTGGTGGGGCGTTGTTACTGGCCATGGCGGCGCTTTGGGCGTACAAGTATCGCCGCCGCCAGCGCCTCATGAGCCCGTCGGAGGGCGCGCTCGCGGCCCTCACGAAACTTGAAGCATCGCGCGATTCCATGGCGGCCGAGGCATTTGCCTATCTCGCCGCACAGGTCGTGCGCCAATACATCGCTGACCGCTTCGGGCTGGCGGCACCGCGCCGTACGACCGAGGAATTTTTGAATGACCTCCTCCATGACGAAGCATCCGTCTTGCGGGGGGAATGTGATGCCTTGCGAGCATTTTTGAAATCATGCGACCTCGCAAAGTTTGCCGCTTCGTCCCTAGATGATGGCCAGCGCGCCGAGCTGCTCATGGCTGCTAGAGGATTTGTCGCCGCCACCGCCGCGCCCGTCTCTCAAACTAATCGCCAATCCGTTACGCCATGACCGGGAGTTTTCAGTTTTTGCACCCTCAATTGTTGTTTCTGCTAGGATTGCTTCCCGTGCTGGCCATCTGGAAGGGCCTCTCGGGCAGCCCCGTTGCAGTGCGCATGCCTTCCACTGACGACGCTATCCGCGTGGGTGCCCGACCCCGGTCGAGGATAGGCGCATGGATTGCCTTTCTTGGGTTGTTCGCATTGGCGCTCTTCGTGGTGGCTCTCGCCCGACCCCGACTAGGCCGCGGGACCGCCGAGATTGAGGCGAGCGGAATCGATATCATCCTTGCCCTGGACGTCTCGGGGTCCATGGAGGCACTGGATTTTAAACTCATGGGCCAACCGGCTAACCGCCTCGAAGTGGTGAAAAATGTGGTCGCCAAATTTGTCGGCCAGCGCCCGAATGACAAGCTCGGGATGCTCGCCTTTGCCGGGCGTCCGTATCTGGTGAGCCCACTCACCCTCGATCACGAGTTTCTCGCAAAACGTCTGGCAGATCTCAAAATGGGTCAGGTTGAAGATGGCACCGCCATTGGTTCTGCCATCGCCTCAGCCGTGAGCCATCTACGCGATTCCTCTGCCAAATCCCGCGTGATCATCCTGCTCACCGACGGCATGAACAATGCCGGGGCGGTCAATCCGCTCACCGCTGCGGAGGCCGCTAAAGCGCTCTCCATGAAAATCTATACCATCGGCGCGGGAACCCGCGGCGATGCCCCGTTCCCTGTGCGAGACGCATTCGGTCGCACCCACCTGCAAACCATGAAGGTGGAAATCGACGAGGATATGCTGCGCGAGGTGGCCACTGCCACCGGCGGCCAGTCATTCCGCGCCACTGATACAAACTCGTTGGAAAAAATCTACGAATCTATCAATCAATTAGAAACTACCACGCGCAAACTCAAGCAATACCAACAATATGACGAGCTCTACCTCTGGTTCCTCGTGCCCGGAATAGGTGTGTTGTTGTTAGAGTGGTTATTGCTTCAAACCCGCTTCCGCCGCCTGCCCTGAGGGGGGCAGTCCAATATCCGATATGATTGATAGAACCGCAGATGGCCACCGATGAACGTTGATGCTCAATCCCAATTCGTTAGCTCCCATGGATGACTCCGCCCTGCACTTTGCCCAGCCGCTCTGGCTCGTCGTTGGCGCGATCCTTTGCGTGCTCATCATAGGACTGTTTCTGCGCTTCGACCGGCGGCGCGAGGCGGATCTGGCGATGCTGATCCATCCGCGCTTCCGCCAGCGCCTCACGGAAGGATTTTCCCCATGGCGGCGCAACCTCAAACGCGGGTTGTGGGTGCTGGCTGTCTGGCTGGCCTTCGCTGCCATCGCGCGACCTCAGATGGGATTTGAGTGGCACGACGTGAAACGCCGGGGTATCGACATCCTTTTCGCTGTGGACACCTCGCGCAGCATGTTAGCTGAGGATCTAACTCCTAACCGTTTGGAGCGCACGCGTCTGGGCATGCTAGATTTTGTTGACCGGTTAGAAGGTGATCGAGTTGGTCTCATTCCGTTTGCGGGAAGTGCGTTTGCGCTTTGTCCGCTGACGCTCGATTATGATGCGTTTCGTGAGTCGTTGAACGCGCTCAATACCGAGCTGATTCCGCGGCAAGGAACCGACCTTGCCAGTGCGATCAAGGAGGCGGAGCGGCTCTTTGAGGAGAATGGGAACAATCATCGCGTTTTGGTGCTTCTCACGGATGGAGAAGATCTTGAAGGATCGGTGTTTGAGGCGGTGAAGACAGCCGCGAAGAATGGCACGGCAATTTTCACGGTGGGAGTCGGCAGCGCCGAGGGCTCCACCGTGCCCGTTCATTATCAAAACGGACGGACCGATTTTGTGCGTGATGCATCAGGAAAGGTCGTGCATACGAAACTCGATGAATCAACGTTGAAAAAAATTGCGGAGGAGACCCACGGGTTATATGTTCCGTTAGGGCGTGGGGCAGAAGGGCTCAACACGATCTACCAGGAAAAACTGCGACTTGTGCCGCAGAGTGATCTGAGCCAGCGCATGGAGCGCGTTCCATTAGAACGTTTTGAGTGGCCGCTAGGGGCATCGCTAGCCTTGTTGGGGTTGGAGTTTTTCATCCGCGATCGCCGCCGAGGAAAGAAATCTCGCAAATCGCCTAGGGTGGCGGGCGTGGCCCTGATTTTTCTGGCAGCGCTGAGCGTGACTGTCCGAGCGGCTCAAGCGGCGGTGCAGCCCGACGCTCGGCTGGATTACAACCAAGGAACGGAAGCGTATCTCAAGGGCGATTTTGCAAAAGCGACGGAATCGTTGCGCGCGTCATTGCGCACGCCGGATCTCGCGTTGCAACAGCGGTCATATTACAATCTGGCAAATGCGCTCTATCGAACCGGGCAGGCAACCCTGGAGAAGGAGCCCGATGCGACGCTCAAAACATGGGAGCAATCTATCAAAGCTTATCAGGATGCCCTCGCCTTGAGTCCAACCGACGATGACGCCTGCTATAACAAGACGCTCGTTGAAAAAAAATTAGAGGAGTTCAAGAAGCAACAACAGAAGGATCAGAAGGATCAGAAGGACCAGAAGGATCAGAAGGATCAGAAGGATCAGAAGGATCAGAAGGACCAGAAGGACCAGAAGGACCAGAAGGACCAGAAGGACCAGAAGGATCAGAAGGATCAGAAGGATCAGAAGGATCAGAAGGACCAAAAGGACCAGAAGGATTCTAAGAAAGATGCGACAACGCCTGAGGAGGAAAAAGAGGATGGCCGCATGAGTAACGAACGCGTCAAGAAGGACGAGATGACACCCGAGGAAGCTCGGCAAATGCTAGAATCTCTGCGCGATGATGAGCGCACCGTCATTCCAATTCCCCAGCAACGTCGATCCCGTTTCGCCACACCTGATAACTCAACCAAAGGCAAGACATGGTAACTTTATTTCCACTATCACGCATTTTCTACGCATCGTTCTGGCGTATCATTCTATCTGTGATGCTGGCCGCTTGCCTGATCGCATCGCTCAATGCGGCCGAGGTTGATGGTCAACTCGACCGCGCCGCGGTGTCGGCGGGTGAGGGGGCCCTCCTGACACTGCGCATTTCCGGGGCCAGAACCGGCCAACCCGTGATTCCTGAGGTGCCCAATCTCATCATCAATCCACAAGGCCAGAGCCAACAAACTCAATGGATCAACGGCCAAACCACCGTCTCCGTAACCTATCAATATGTCGTGGGTTCCAATACACCTGGCGACTATCAGATTCCGGCCATCGATGTCCTCGTCGATGGTAAAAAATATCAGACGCAGCCACTGCAACTCAAAGTGCTCGATGCGGCCGCGGCGCAGCCACCCGCAGGGATGGCACCCACGCGGCCCGGCTCTCAACCCGCTGTGGTGGAAGAGGCCGATACCAGTGCGCAACGGTTCGGGTTTCTCACGGTCGAGCTTGCTGACAGTGATCGGAAATATGTGTATGTCGGTGAGATCGCCCCGGTGCGCATCCGCGCATGGATTCCCGCCGATGCGCGCGCTCAGCTACGCAGCGGCGTTAAACCGGAAGGCAAGGCGTTCACCCTCCATCATGTGAGCGATTCCCCGCAACAGACACAGGAAATGAAGGACGGGAAAAACTATCTGGTTGTTACCTGGTTTGGCGGCATGTCCGCGACCAAGGCTGGTAAGTATCCCGCGTCGCTCTCGGTGGATGCCTCGGTGGCCGTGCGTGATCCCTCGGCACCCCAGCGGCGGCGGCGGCGCATGGGTGGCCCGTTTGATGATGCGTTTTTTGATAGAGTCTTCGACGACATGAACGCCCCGATGATACAGAAGAACGTGACCCTCAAATCCGATGACCAGGATATTGAACTGCGCTCGTTGCCTGCGGCGGGACGTCCTAGCGGATTTAGCGGAGCCGTGGGCAACTTCAAGTTTGACGCATGGGAGATGCCTGCGGCTTGGACGACGGGAGAACCTCAGCAGATCACCGCGCGCCTGAGTG
>JBDLWH010000263.1:0-3881 GCA_039804325.1 Verrucomicrobiota bacterium | reverse complement strand
GATGGCAGGGGCTTACGTGACTTCCTAACTATTTCGGACCCTTCCTCGCCGCATGCCGCTCCACGGCCTAAGTTGACTTACTCCCATCCTTCACCCTTCCCATCACATGTCCTCCACACCGACCTCCCCGCTGGGCTGGCCTCAAGCGCAAGGCCTTTGGAACCCGTCCCATGAAAAAGACTCATGCGGCGTTGGCTTTATTGCCCACCTCAAGGGCCATCGATCTCACGACATCATCATGAAAACCCTCACGATGAATGCTCAAATGGACCATCGCGGTGCCAGCGGGGCCGACCCCGACACTGGCGACGGTGCCGGAATCTTCGTCCAAATGCCCGATAAATTCCTCCGCAAGGAAATGGCCAAAAAGGGCGTCACTCTCCCGCCAGAAGGGTCCTATGCCTCCGGCCTGGTTTTCTTCCCGCCCGATACCAGCGAGCGCGAAGCCGCCATGCAGGTCTTCGAAATCGTCATCCGCGAGGAAGGCCAAAAATTCATCGCCTGGCGCACCGTGCCCGTCGTAAGCGCCATCCTCGGCAAAACCTCGGGTCGCTACGAGCCGACCATCAAACAGGTCTTTATCGAAAAAAACCCGGCCATCACCGATCCCATGGAGTTCGAGCGCATCCTCTACGTGATCCGTAAACGCGTGGCCTACTGGATACACCATAACGAGGTGCCTAACAAATACTCCGACGTCCACGGAAACAAGCCCAACTCGTTCCCCGGCGCTGACTATCACTACGTCACGGGACTCTCGGCCCGCACCATGATCTACAAGGGCATGCTCACCCCATGTCAGTTAGCCAGCTATTTCCCGGATTTCCATGACCCGGATTTCGAGTCGGCCCTGGCCCTCATGCACACGCGCTTCTCGACTAACACCTTCCCTAGCTGGTCGCGCGCTCACCCTAACCGGTTCATCGCCCATAACGGCGAAATTAACACCGTCATGGGCAACGCCAATTTCATGAAGGCTCGCCAAGCACTCTGCCAAAGCGATCAATTCCATGGCGATATCTCACGCGTCTTCCCCGTCATCAATGAGGATGGCTCGGACTCCGCTCGCTTCGATAACGCCCTAGAATTCATCCACTTCGGTGGCTACGACCTCGTCCACGCCATGATGATGATGATTCCCGAACCCTGGGAACGCCATACCTCTATGGACCCCATTAAAAAGGCTTTCTATGAATTCCACGCCTGCTTGATGGAACCTTGGGATGGCCCGGCGTCTATCACTTTTTCCGACGGCCAACAAATCGGCGCCGTCCTCGACCGCAATGGCCTGCGGCCTAGCCGTTACTATGTTACCAACGACGACCTTGTTATCATGGCCTCGGAAGTGGGCGTCATCCCAGACCTCGACCCACTCACCGTGGTCGAAAAAGGCCGCCTGCGCCCAGGACGCATGTTCCTCGTGGACATGAATGAAGGCCGCATCATCCCCGATTCCGAAATCAAACAACGCGTCTGCTCCGCCAAACCCTATCAAAAATGGCTCGCCGATAACCGCGTCCTCTTAGACCAACTGCCCGCCCCCACCGCCACGAAATCCGTCGAACCCGAGCGGATTCTCCAACGCCAACTTGCCTTCGGATACACCTATGAAGACCTCCGCTTGCTGCTAGGGCCCACCGCCTCGTCCGGCGTCCAACCGATCTCATCCATGGGAAATGACACCCCCCTGGCCGTACTGTCTGAGAAACCCCAACACCTCTATCAGTACTTCAAACAGATCTTCGCTCAGGTCACCAATCCCGCCCTAGACTGCATCCGTGAGGAACTCGTCACGGCCACCGAAACATTCATCGGCTCCGAAGGCAACCTGCTAGATCCCGGCCCAAAAAGCTGCCGAATGGTCCGCTTGGATAGCCCGCTGCTCGATAACTCCCAACTCGCCAAATTACGCGAAATCGATCTCCCTGGCTTCAAAGCCACCACCCTCGACGCGCTTTTCCCGAGCGATCAAGGCGGTAACGGCCTGGAAAAAGCCTTCGATCGCCTCTGCGCTGCGGCCGACTGGGCGATTGCCGATGGTTCTAACATCCTCATCATTTCGGATCGCAATCTCGACGCGGAGCACGCCGCCATGCCCACCCTGCTCGTCATGGGCGGCCTTCACCACCACCTGGTTCGATCCGGCACCCGCACCTTGGTTTCGATCATCCTAGAAACCGGCGAGGCCCGCGAAGTACACCACTTCGCCACCCTCATCGGCTACGGAGCCGATGCCATCAACCCCTACATGGCTTTTGATTCCATCTATCAAATGATACAGGACCAAATGCTTGTCATGGATTACGATAAGGCGGTCTATCAATATCTCAAGGGCTCTATCAAGGGAGTGGTCAAAACCATGGCCAAAATGGGCATCTCCACCGTCGCCTCATACCGCGGTGCCCAAATCTTCGAGACCATCGGCCTGAAACTCAGTTTGGTGAACAAATACTTCACGGGTACCTCTAGCCGCTGCAAGGGTGCCGATATCCATCAGATCGCCGAGGAATCCCTCATGCGCCACCGCGCTGCCTTCCCCGAACGTCACATCCTAACCGACGAACGCGCGCTGGAATCCGGCGGCATCTATCAATGGCGTAGCGACGGTCAATACCACCTGTTTAACCCGGAAACCATTCACCTCCTCCAACAGGCGGTGCGCGCCGGCAGCTACGAGATCTATCAACAATACGCCGCCAAGATCAACGACCAGAGCGAAAACCTCTCGACCTTGCGCAGCCTGATGCGCTTCCGTCAATCGCGCCCACCCGTGCCATTGGCCGAAGTGGAGTCTATCGAATCCATCACCCGGCGCTTCAAAACCGGCGCGATGTCCTACGGCTCAATCTCTCAGGAGGCCCACGAAACCCTCGCCATCGCCATGAATCGCATCGGCGGGAAGTCTAACACCGGAGAAGGCGGCGAGGACCCCGAACGCTTTATCCCACTGCCTAACGGCGATAGCAAACGCTCGGCCATCAAACAAGTGGCCTCTGGTCGATTCGGAGTCACGAGTGAATACCTCGTCAATGCCGATGAAATCCAAATCAAAATCTCCCAGGGCGCCAAGCCCGGTGAAGGCGGTGAACTCCCCGGCTCTAAAGTCTATCCGTGGATCGCTAAGGTTCGCTACTCGACCCCAGGCGTCGGCCTCGTCTCGCCTCCTCCGCACCATGACATCTACTCGATCGAGGATCTCGCCGAGTTGATCCACGACCTCAAAAACGCCAACACCCGCGCCCGTATCAACGTCAAACTCGTCGCCGAAGTCGGCGTCGGCACCATCGCCGCTGGCGTGGCCAAGGCTCACGCCGATGTCATCCTCATCTCCGGCCACGACGGGGGCACAGGCGCATCACCGTCGTCTTCTATCTATAACGCCGGCGCCCCATGGGAACTCGGCCTCGCAGAAACTAACCAAATTCTTTTGCTCAATGACCTGCGCAGCCGCGTAGTGTTAGAGGCCGACGGTCAAATGAAAACCGGCCGCGACGTGGCTATCGCCGCGTTGTTAGGCGCAGAGGAATACGGCTTCGCCACCGCGCCGCTAGTGACCATGGGCTGCCTGATGATGCGCGTCTGCCAGAAAAACACCTGCCCGGTGGGTGTCGCCACCCAAGACCCCGAACTGCGCAAAAACTTCGCGGGCAAGCCCGAACACGTGGTAAACTACATGCGCTTCATCGCTGAGGAACTCCGTGAAATCATGGCGCAATGCGGGTTCAGATCCGTCCAAGACATGATAGGCCACACGGAATGCCTCGACATGACCGAGGCCACCGACCACTGGAAAGCCTGCGGAGTGGACCTTACCCCCATCTTCCATAAACCCGACGTGGGCGATGACGTGGGCACCTTCTGCCAGATTCCACAAGATCACG
>JBDLWH010000262.1:0-10111 GCA_039804325.1 Verrucomicrobiota bacterium | reverse complement strand
GGTCAAAAAATCCCACCACCTCGATCGTTTCATCGGCAAGTCCCCGGCGATCCAAAAAGTCACCGAGCTCATTCAACAGGTCGCCCCGACGCGAGCCACCATCCTCATCGAGGGAGAATCTGGCACCGGCAAGGAAGTCGTCGCCAGCATGCTCCACCACCTCTCAGGCCGCCCAGCCGCCAAAATGGTCACTGTCCATTGCGCTGCCCTATCGCCACAATTGCTTGAAAGCGAGCTGTTTGGCCACGAAAAAGGGGCTTTCACCGGAGCCTCTCAGCGCCGCATCGGGCGCTTCGAGCAAGCCGATGGCGGCACCCTCTTTCTCGATGAAATCGGCGAAATCGACTCGGCCACCCAGATCAAATTGTTGCGCGTCCTTTCCGAGCGCTCACTCGAACGGGTTGGCTCGAACACCCCGATCAAGGTGGACGTGCGCGTCATCACCGCCACCAACAAAAATCTGCGTGAACTCGCCGATCGCGGCGAGTTTCGCGAAGACCTGTATTTTCGGCTCAACGTGGTCAAAATCGACATGCCGCCGCTGCGTGGACGCCCTGAGGATATCGTTTTGCTGGCCAACGCCTTCCTTCATGAATTCGCCAAGGAAAATGATAGGCCCGTCAAACCGCTCAGTGACGCCGCCCTCCATGTTCTGCTCGCCTATGGCTGGCCTGGCAACGTTCGCGAACTGCGCACGGCCATCGAACACGGCGTGGTCATGAGCAACGACCCTATCATCGACCGCCACCACCTGCCTAAATTCTTGCTAGACTCACCGCTTGGAGTGACCCATTTCGCCCAGCCCCCCAAAAACTCCCTTGCTGCGCCCGAAGAATTCAACTTGCATGCCCTCGAAGCCAACACGATCCGCGCCGCCCTTGCCTCCGCTGGGGGCAACCGCACCCGCACCGCAGATCTCTTAGGCGTGAGCCGCAGAACCCTACAACGCAAACTCCTCGAACTTGGCATCTAAAATCCCCTCCTCATTGCTCACTTTCTCATGAACCGCTCTTCCGCCCAACTCGATACCGGCATCCTGATCCGCCGCAGTTTGTTTTTCCTCATCCTCATCCTTCTCACGCTGGGCAACCTCTTCACCCTGTTTCGTGGCCTCAATTCCCCTCAGGCCATGGACCAAGCGCAAATCGCCCGCGAAATCGCCCGCGGCAACGGCTTTACCACCAAAATGATTCGCCCGGTCGCCTACTATCAGGCCGAAAAAACCGAAAAGCGCACGGTGTCGCTGCTTGGGTTCCAGGACACGTATCACTCGCCGCTCAATCCCTTGCTCAACGCAGCGGTGCTCAAACTCGTCGGGGCAGACAAGTCGGACGCCTGGCAGATGGGTGAAAACGAAATGGTTTACCGACTCGATCGAGTCATTGCCACGGTGTCCACCCTGTTTTTCCTCATGGCCATCGGCGTCAATTACTTGCTCATCTCGCGCATTTTCGACGCCAAAATCGCCGCCGTGTCCGCCATCCTCATGCTCTTCTGTGAGACATTCTGGAATTATTCCCTCAGTGGCCTGCCCCAAATGCTCATGCTCCTGCTCTTTTCCTGCGCCATCTACTTCGTCTATCGCGCCGTGGAAGAAGCCACGGAAGGCCGCATCGCCATGACGCCAGCCATCATCGCAGGCGTCTTCTTCTCACTGCTGGCCCTGACGCACTGGATGACGGTCTGGATCGCCCTCGGTTACATCATCTTTGCGGCCATCACCTTCCGCCCGCGCGGCATTGTCGGCATTGTGGTGCTCGCCTTGCTGCTCGTGCCAGCGGTTTTTGTGATGCTCCGCAACAATGGGATCACGAGTTTCCCGTTTGGGACGGCCTTCCTCACACTTTACAACGGTCTGGGGAACGGCTCTGAGGAAACCGTCATGCGCAATATCGACCTGACCGCGGAACCCCTCGTCCTCACTGGCCTCATCTCCAAAATCCTGCGCACTACCCTGCTTCAGGCCACCAACATCATCCCCTTCCTCGCGGGCATCATCATCGCCCCCTTGTTTTTCCTCTCCCTGCTCCACCCCTTCAAACGCAAATCCATCGCCACCTTCCGCTGGGCCATCCTCCTCATGTGGATCACCACGGCCATCGGCCTTGCCTTCTTCGGCATCACCACCGAACCGCTCGATCCTAACCAACTCCACCTGCTCTTCGCCCCCATCATGACGGCCTACGGCCTGGCCTTCATCTCCATCCTCTGGAGCCGCCTCGAATTCGTCGCCTCTACCCCAATTCTCGGGAACGTCCATTACATGGTCATCATCGCTCTCTGCTCACTGCCCATGGCGCTCGCCCTGCCTCAAAAAGTGCGCGTCGGCATGCAATTGCGCGACCGCGGCGGTGTGCCAAACTGGCCGCCCTACTACGCTCCGGCTCTCAACAGCGCCTCGTCGGGCCTCAAAGGATGGGTCACCGAAAAACAAGTGGTCTTCTCCGACCAGCCGTGGGCCGTCGCCTGGTATGCCGATCGCGTGGCCATCTGGCTGCCACCCAACCGCGATGGCTTTACCAAACTGGAAACCGCGGCGGCCGACCTCCAAACCCCGGTGGTGGGCATCCTCATTTCCCCGTCTTCTCACGGCTCCGGCCCACTTTCCGATATCGCCGCCAAATACAAGGACTTCACGCCCTTGGTGCTCGACGGACGCGTCCTGCTCGCCACCTACCAACAGGGCGTGAGCCAAGGCGTCACCATCTTTGATAAGAGCCCCAAAATCTTCGACATCGCCAAACGTTTCCCGTTCCGCCAACCGCTCGTCGGCATGGACATGATCTATTACAGCGAACGCGCGATCCGCGCCAAGAACCATGCCTCAGAACCATAATCGTATGACGCGCCGCAAATCCATCGCCGAAGAAGACCCGACCTCACCGACCTTCGAGGCCGATTTAGCCAGCCTCGAATCCATCGTCGAGGCGATGGAACACGATCAACTTCCGCTCGAAGATCTCGTCGCCTACTACGAAAAAGGCTCGGCCCTGCTCGACCGTTGTGAATCCATCCTCCAAACCGCCCGCGGTCGCATCGAATTGATTACCCTGCGCCACAAGCCCGAAAGCGAGGCGGCCAACCCATCCCCGGCTGGCGAATCTCCCGAGCCATTTTTACCGTCCGGCCTGACCGACGCCACTGACGACGACGACGATGACGACATCCGCCTCTTCTAAGCCACCCGCACTCGGTCCGTTGCTCCGAGCTATCCAATCCCCGGCTGACGTCAAAAAACTCGCTGACGAGGATTTGGCGGCACTCGCGGCGGAAATTCGTCATTCTCTCATCACCTCGCTGGCCATCACTGGCGGCCACCTCGGCCCCAACCTAGGCGTCGTGGAACTCACCATCGCCCTGCACCGCGTCTTTTCCACCCCGCAGGACAAGCTCGTTTTTGACGTTGCCCACCAAGGGTACGTCCACAAAATGCTCACCGGGCGCGCCTCAAAAATCGATACCATCCGGACATATCGCGGGCTCAACGGCTTCTTGCTGCGCTCAGAATCCCCACACGACGCGTATGGCGCGGGCCACGCCGGCACCGCCCTCTCTGCCGCCCTAGGCATGGCCGCCGCTCGCGACCTCGCCCACCAAAACCACCACGTTGTGGCCATCGCCGGCGATGCCGCCTTCACCTGCGGCCCAACTCTGGAGGCCCTCAACAACATCGCCGAAACTACCCGCAAATTCATCGTCGTGCTCAACGACAACGAATGGTCAATCGACAAAAATGTCGGGGCCATCGCCCGGTATTTCAACGCCCTCCAGACACACCCGACCTTCGCCGCCGTGCGCGCCAAGGCAGCCGAGTTCGTCGAAAAAATCGCTGGGAAAACCGTCCGCACCCTCGCTCATAAAGTCGAGGAAGGTGCCAAAAACCTTCTCTTTCCCAACGTGCTCTTCGAGAAATTTGGACTCCGCTATTTCGGCCCCATCGATGGCCACAACCTGCCGCTCCTGGTTCGCACCTTCGAACACCTCAAATCACTCAACGAACCCGTCGTCCTCCATATCATCACCGAAAAAGGCCGGGGCTATCAACCCGCCCTCGATGATCCTTGCAAATTCCACGGCCTCGGAACCTATCAAATCGACGACGGTGCCACAAACCTCTCGACCACACCGACTTGCTCGGACCTCTTCGGCCGCACCGTCACCGACCTCGCCAAAAACGACCCAAAAATCACGGCCATCACGGCGGCCATGCCCGGAGGCACCAAGCTCGACATCTTCAAAAACGAAGTGCCTGATCGCTATTTCGACGTCGGCATCGCCGAAGAGCACGCCGCGCTCTTCGCCTGTGGACTGGCCACGGCAGGCTTCCGACCGTTCCTCGCCATCTACTCGACATTCATGCAGCGCGCTTATGACATGATCATCCATGACATGGCGCTTCCGCAGTTGCCTGTGAGAATCTGCATGGACCGCGGCGGACTCTCGGCCGATGACGGCCCGACTCACCACGGACTTTTTGACATCGGCTTCCTGCGCCACATTCCCGGCATCATCCACATGCAACCCAAGGACGAGGATGAATTCGTGGATATGCTTCACACCATGGCCGCCTATGACGCCGGGCCGACGGCCATTCGTTACCCACGCGGGCCCATTCGGGGCACCCCGATCAAAGCCATTCCTCGCCTGCTGGAAATCGGCAAGGCTGAAGTCCTCGCCGAGGGCACCGACGTTGCGCTCATCGGCCTAGGAACACTCTTTGAAATGGCGGAACGCACCAAGCTCCTGCTCGAAGCCCGCGGCCTTTCCGTCGCCCTCATTAACCCGCGCTTCATCAAACCGCTCGATGCCACCGTGCTGGAAAAATTTGCCCGGCAATGCCGAGTGCTCTGCACGTTTGAGGATCACGCGTTGCTCAATGGGTTTGGCACGGGAGTCATCGAACACCTCCATGCCGCCGGCATCTTTACCCCCGTCGAACGCATCGGTTGGCCCGACGTGTTCATCGAACACGGCAAAATCGACATTCTGCGCGCCCTCCACGGCCTGACCCCGGAGGCGGCCGTCGCTAAAGTGCTCACTCATTTCCCCTGATCCCTTCACTCACCACCACCCAAACCCGCCCGCTTTTCCCCATGATCTCTCGACCCAAACGCACCAAACTCACGGTTTTCCTCCCCTCGCTGATCGGCTTCTGCCTCATGGCCCCCGGCTTATCACGCGCCGCAGATGTCCGCCTGTCATCGCTAGATATGTCACGCGTCCAGCAAGGCGATGGCAAACCGGGCGTCGATCGATCAGTGGATGGTAAACCGCTGAGTATTGCCGGCCAGGACTTCCGTCACGGGCTAGGTACCCGTGGCCCGAGCGTCGTGTATCTTGACCTTCAGGGCGGCAGCGCCCGCTTCACCGCCAAGGTGGGCGTTGATGATAATGGCAATCCCAACGCGAAACAGGGCAGCGTCGAGTTCATCGTCGAAGCCGATGGCAAGGTCGTATGGACCAGCCCGTTGATGCGAGGCGGCATGAGGGCCCAAGCCGTGGACCTCAACGTCGCTGGCGTGAAATCCCTCATCCTGCGCGCCACCGACGGGTTTGATGGCACCGATAACGACCGCGCGGACTGGGCTGAAGCGTCGTTCCGCGTCACGGGCGCCAAACCTAAAACCGTGGCTGCCACACCCACCCCACCTCGATGGGTCCTCGGCGAGGGCCTCACCACCACCTGGCAAGTGGCCCAGGACAAGCGCCTGCCCCACGCCGATTTTATCGAACAAGGCGGCCTGCGCGTCGGCCAAGTGGTCAGCTATCAGGTCAGTGCCCAGCATGCCCTCTCGATGAAACGCAGCGTGATCTGGCCCGGCCTGCGCAAGGGGAAAAACGGCCTATTCGACGGGGTCATCCATCATTACAACCAAACGGAAGCCGAGCCCACCATCATCGTCGATGGCGCACCGCTTGGTGCCATCACCGTGGAACGAGTACTGCTAGACGGCACGCTCACCATTCATGGCCGGGCCAACAAAGACTTGTTGGTCACACGCTGCGCCTTCCCCAGCCCAACCCTCTGGACGGCCATCGACCGATGGACAATCCGCAATACCGGCCGCACCGCGAAAAAAATCACCGTGGCACCGCTCGCCCTGAAACATCAGGAAAAGGGCCCCTATGGCCTCAATGTCATGGAAGTCGGCTGCACCGCCCCTGCCACCACCTTGCTCGCCCCCGGCAAGGACTTGGTCTTTGCCGTGCTCTTTAGCGGACGCCTCGAAAACCAACCCCAAGAAAAAATCGTGCTCGCCGACGAGGAAGCCGCCCGCCGCGCCTACGTCACGACCGTGCAACGCGACCTGCGCCTCGAAACCCCAGAACCCCAACTCGATCGCGCGTTTGCTTTCTGCAAACTCCGCGTCGCCGAAGCCATCAACGCCACCCGAAATGGCATGATGCTCGCCCCCGGCGGCCTCGCCTATTACGCCGCGGCTTGGTGCAACGACAACGTGGAATATGCCGGCCCGTTTTTCCCTTACCTCGGTGAAACGAACGGTAACCAAGCATCCCTCGACACCTATCGCTTGTTCCAGAAGCACATGACCTCTGCCTACGAGCCCTTGCCACCCTCGCTTTGTGCCGAAGGAATGGTCATCGCTCGCACCGGCGGCGACCGCGGCGACGCGGCAATGTATGCCTACGGCTGCGCCCGCTTCTGCCTAGCCCGCGGCGATAAAGCGATCGCCGAAGAATTGTGGCCCGCCATCGTCTGGTGCTTGGAATACTCGCGCCGCCAAATGAACGCTCAGGGCGTCATCGCCTCAGAAAGCGACGAGCTCGAAGGCCGCCTGCCCACCGGCAAGGCCAATCTTTCCACATCCTCACTCTGTTATGGCGGCCTGCGCTCGGCTGCCGACCTCGGCCGCTCACTAGGCAAGGAATCCGAAGCGCTCGCCTACGACAAGCAGGCTGATACTCTCGCCAAGTCCATCGACAATTATTTCGGCGGTAAAGTTGAGGGCTTCAACACCTACCGTTACTACGAAGGCAACGATGTGTTGCGCTCGTGGATCTGCCTGCCTCTGTGCATGGGTCTTACCGATCGCCGCGATGGCACCGTCGCCGCCCTGTTCTCGCCGCGCCTCTGGACCGCTGATGGCTTGGCATCCCAGGCTGGCGACCTCGCCTTCTGGGACCGCTCAACTCTCTATGGCCTGCGCGGCGTTTTCCAGGCAGGTGAAACCACCACCGCCCTGCGTTATCTCACCGCCTACACCAATCGCAGATTGTTAGGCGACCACGTTCCCTACCCAGTCGAGGCATGGCCCGAAGGCGACCAACGCCACCTGTCGTCGGAAAGCGGCCTTTATTGCCGGATCTTCACCGAAGGTCTCTTCGGCATGAAACCCACCGCGCTCGATGGGTTCCGGTGTACCCCTCGCTTACCCGCCGCATGGCCGCGCATGGCTCTGCGCTCAGTGCGCGCCTTCAACCGCACCTTCGACGTGGTCGTGGAACGATCCCCAAAAGGTCAACTCCTCACCGTCACCCAAGACGGAAAAACCATCGCCCAGCACGACCTCGCCGCCGATGAATCAGCCGATATCAAGCTGCCCTAACGGATAACATGGGTGCTCGTTTTGTTCCTGGCTCGGTCATCTTTAATCATGACCCCAGTAGGAAAATGAGCCATCCGAGATCACCATGAGTTTTCACCTAGAAAGAGAATTGGAACCACAGATGAACGCGGACTGACACCGATTTTCATGAGCTTGCATAGGTTCGACTATCGGTTTTTTGATGTCCCTGGCATGGCTCATACAAATGCGTCGCCCGAAAAACTTGAAGAAGCGCTGAAGTGGCTTGGTCTCTAACCACTGCGCCCATCAAACGACGGGCTCTCGTTAAAAAATCATGGGGGCGGAGGTTTTCCGGATTGCCGTGAGGGTGCCAATCCCTAGCTTGCGGGAAAGCGAATTACCCATGGCTCATCCTCCTGCCCGACCTCTTGGCAAACGCGTGCTCCTCATGGGCACCTGCCTTTGTGATGCCTTTTACGACGATGTCGCACGCGCGACGGTCGAAGTGCTCGAACACTTTGGGGTGTCCGTCGAATATCCCGATGCTCAAACCTGCTGTGGCCAGCCCGCCTTCAACTCGGGTGATTGGAATGCGTCGCGCAAGGTCGCCATGCATTGCGCCAAGGTTTTCGCCGGCGATCTGCCCGTCATTGTGCCGTCCGGCTCGTGCGCGGCAATGAACCGCCATGGCAACTTGCTCCAATTCGAGCAATCACCAGAGCCCGCCATCCAATCGCTGGCAAACCGAACCTGGGAAATCATCGATTTCCTCTTCCACGGCCTCGGCGTGAAAACCTGGCCGGGCACCTTTGACCACCCCACACGCGTCGCCTTTCACCGGTCGTGCCACAGCCGCGGCACCGCCACCGGGGAAGCCGTGCGCACCTTGCTTGGCTCCATCGGCAATGCCGAGGTCATTCCCTTCGGCCAATCCGAACAATGCTGCGGCTTCGGCGGAACGTTTTGCGTCACGTTTCCTCATATCTCTGGAAAAATGGGCACGGTCAAACTCGATCATATCTTGGAGGCCAAACCTGACCTGCTGGTGGGCATCGACATGTCCTGCCTGATGCACCTGAGCGGGTTGGCCGAAACCCAAGGGCGCCCGATTCCACATCTTCACGCCATTCAGGTTCTCCGCAACACGCTCCCATCATGATCGGCAAACAACGCATCGACCAATACGCTCGCCACATCTCCGATGAAAAACAGCACTCGGTAAGCGACGGCGCGTCCGCAGGCACCGAGAAACGCTATCAGGTGCTGCACAAGGACTATCAGGATCCTGACGCTCTGCGCCGCCTCGCCGCATCCATCAAGGACCACACGCTCCATCACCTCGGCGATTACCTCGCCCAAGCCGAACAGGCGCTCACCTCCCACGGCGCCAAGGTCCACTTCGCCTCCACCGGCCAGGATGCCTGCCAAACCATCCTCTCCATCCTCCAAAACCACGGCGTCACCCGACTCACGAAGTCCAAATCCATGGCATCGGAGGAAATCCACCTCAATGCGTTTCTCATCGACCATGGCGTCGAATGCCTCGAGTCCGACCTCGGCGAGTTTATCATCCAACTCGATAACGACATCCCGTCACACATCGTCAAACCTATTATCCACAAGAACCGCCGCGAAATCGCGCAGACGTTTTTGCGTGAGGGCATCGCCACGGATTACAACGACGACCCGCAAGCCATCACTCGGCGGGCGCGGGTCTTCCTGCGCGCCAAATACATGGACGCCCAGGCGTGCATCACCGGCGCCAACTTCGTCTGCGCCGACTCCGGCCGCATGCTGCTCGTCACAAACGAGGGGAACTCGCGCTTTGGCATGGCTCCCGTCCCCGTTCACATCGCCTTGGTCGGTATCGAAAAACTCATCCCGCGCGAGCAGGATCTCGCGGTGTTTCTCAACCTGTTGGGTCGCTCCGCCACCGGCCAGCAACTCACCGCCTATACCGAGTTCATCAACGGCCCGCGCGCCCCGAACCAACCCGATGGCCCGGAGCACATGCACGTGGTCTTCATGGACAATGGTCGCTCTGACATTCTAGCGGGCAACTGCCGGGAAATCCTGCGCTGCATCCGCTGCGGGGCCTGCCAAAACATCTGCCCGGTCTATCGTCAGGTCTCGGGCCATGCCTATCGCTCGCCTTATGGCGGCCCTGTCGGGGCGGTGCTTTCGCCGCTGCTCTTTGGAGATCGCTTTCCGGAATTTGCCGACCTGCCGAAAGCCTCGACGCTTTGCGGGGCGTGCAACGAGGTCTGCCCGGTGGATATCCCCATCCCCGATCTCTTACTGCGTCTGCGCGATAAAGCGCACTGCGCTCACATTCACTCGCCTGCGGCCATCCCCATGATGCCCTTTGCCATGCTCGCCACGTCTCCAGTTCTTTGGCGTGCCTCCATGACCATGTCAAAAACCATGAACTGCCTGCCCATCCAAATCACCCCACTGCCACCCGCCCAGGCATGGTTCGGCCAGCGAACCCTCCCCGCATTCCACGGCGGCGACTTCCGTAAGTGGTTGAAAGCCAGGCAAAAACCCACACAGGGCGCTGTACCTCAAGCCTAAGACCGACC
>JBDLWH010000261.1:0-2863 GCA_039804325.1 Verrucomicrobiota bacterium | reverse complement strand
GCGTCGTCGCAACCGTTCTTAGGCAGACTGATGGCCCCGGGGATGTGACCAAGTTGATAGAAAAACCTCGGGCGGGCGTCGTAAATCAAAACCTTGCCCGATTGGTGCAAGGGGAAAAACTCATCGAGGGAAATCGAGGAAATCGCGCCGCGGCCGTTCATGCGGACCGCTTTTTTCTTCGTCCGGGTGGCGGCGGTGGCCGGCAGTCCGTGCGCATTACGGCCGCCAATTTTCGGCTCAGTGATGGTCGGCGCGACGCACGACGAGGCGCACGACGCGACGGCCAAGACCAAAACGGAAAGTTGAGCCGCCCGATGCGTCATTTGATGATCTGGAGCAACTCGACATCAAAGACGAGCGTGCCGGCCGGGGTGCCCGGAGCGGGAGTGTCACCGTACGCGAGTTTGGCTGGAATCCAGAGGCGGCGTTTTTCGCCTTCCACCATGAGTTGCACGCCTTCCGTCCAGCCCGCAATCACTTGGTTGAGCGGAAAGACGATCGCTTCGTCGCGCAGCACCGAACTATCGAAAAGTTTCCCATCCGTCGTCCACCCAGAATAATGGACTTTCACTTGGTCGGTGGCTTTCGGGTGGGTCTTGCCCGTGCCGGGAGTCAGGACGCGCGACGCGATGCCCGAAGCCGTTTTTTCAGCGGTTTCGGGGGCTTTTGCCACATCTTCGGGGACGGCAGGTGGTTTGGGGGCGGCTTTGATGGTGAGCAATTCGACATCGAAGACGAGAGTGCCGCCCGGGCGGCCGCCGCCTGGGTTTTCGCCGTAGGCTAGAGTGGCGGGTATCCAGAACCGGCGTTTTTCGCCAGTGGTCATCAGTTGGAGTCCTTCGGTCCACCCCTTGATCACGCCGTTGAGCGGGAAGCTGGCCGGTTGGCCGCGCTTGACCGAGCTATCGAAGAGTTTGCCATCGGTGGTCCACCCGGAGTAATGCACGGTGACGGTGTCGGTGGCGGCGGGTTTGTGGTCGCCTTTACCGGCTTGGAGGATTTTTGAGGCGAGGCCGGATGGCGTTTTGAGGGCATCGGCGGGAGCGGCTTGGACATCGCTTGGGGTTTCGGGCATAGCAGGTTCGGCGTTAAGGATGAGTGGGCAGGCGAGGGTGAGGGCTAGCGCTTTGGAAATGAATGAGCGCAACGGTGATGGCTGGCGGTGCATGGCCATCAGGTTTGATGCCGCGACCCGTGATGTCAATCCCTTCTCGCACGCGAGCTCTCGTGTGATTTCGGGCGCACTTTCATGGCCGTGGATTCACAACAATACGGGCAGCAAAACGTGTTTTTAAACAAGATGGATAGTGCGACTCGCAGACGGTAGGTGCCCAGCAACTTGCGAGCATGGCGGTGGGTCCGGCAGTGTTTTCTGGCCAATACTGCCGTCATGCATAGCGGACAACTCGCTCGCGCCGCAACAATCCACTGGAGGATGACCACTAAAACCATGAGGGAAATCGACAGGATGCCTAACCGCGCGATCCGTTGGTCACGCATCATGATGGCCCATGCCATGATGACGCAGGTGACGGGAAACAGAATGTGCTTGGCACAGAAAAGAACCGCGGCAAACCGAAAACGGTAAATGGTCAATTGCGATTTTAGGCGGTGCATTCAGTCGGAACTTACAGGTCAGGAACTAGCGATCTATCAATTTATTAGCAAAACCTCCCCGCCGTGTGAGCGCGGGGATGGCTCCGATCATTCGTCATCGTCGATATGATGCGTGAGGATGAATTGGAGATCCTCCATGCCCAGGTTAGAGGCAAATCCTTCGTCGCCGAGCACATTGGTGACGAGTTGGGTTTTTTGGTGTTGAAGGATGCGGATTTTTTCTTCGACGGTGTCGCGGGTCAGGAGACGGTAGGCAATCACCTTGTTTTTCTGGCCGATGCGGTGGGTTCGGTCGATGGCTTGGTTTTCCACGGCGGGGTTCCACCACGGGTCGTAGAGGATGACGTAGGAGGCGGAGGTCAGGTTGAGGCCAGATCCGCCCGCCTTGAGCGAGAGCATGAAGACCGACGGCGACTTGGTCGTTTGGAAGCGCTCGATCTCGCCTTTGCGGTCTTTGGTTTGGCCGGTGAGGTAGTTATACGGGCGGTTTTCAAGTTCGAGGCGCGCCTTGATGAGGTCGAGCATGGTAACAAACTGCGAGAAAACGAGCACCTTGTGGCCTTCCTCGTGGAGTTGATCGAGCAGATAGAAGAGCGATTCCATTTTGGCGGACTCCTCTTTGAGGTATTTCGGATCGATGAGCCCGGGGTGGCAGCAGATTTGGCGCAGACGCATGAGCCCTTGGAGAATGGCGAACGAGTTCTTTTTGACTTCCTCGTCGGAGTCGAGTCCCAAGAGGGCTTTTTGGATGCGTTTGAGTTCGGCCTTGTAGAGGTCGAGCTGGACGCCTTCCATTTTGGAATAAACCTCCTCCTCAGTACGTGGCGGAAGGTCTTGGGCAACCTGAAGCTTCGTCCGCCGAATCAGGAACGGACGCAGACGTGACGCAAGGCGCGATTGGCTGAGCGGGTCCTTGCGTTTGTCAAAGCGCTTCTTGAAATACGCGCGTGAGCCGAGCACCCCGGGCATCGCGAAGGCCATCAGCGACCACATGTCGAGCAGGCGGTTTTCGATCGGCGTGCCGGTGAGGACTAGGCGGTTTTGGGAATCGAGTTCACGCGCACACTTGGCGGCCTTGGAATCGGGATTTTTGATTTGCTGGCCTTCGTCGAGGATGGTCGTGAGCCATTTGATGCCGCTAAGATCCTCGCCGCACACTCGCAACTGCGCGTAATTCAGAACCAAAATGTCGATATGATTCTGAATGTGATCCACATCGATATCACTCCGGTTTTTTAGAATTTTC
>JBDLWH010000260.1:0-2509 GCA_039804325.1 Verrucomicrobiota bacterium | reverse complement strand
CAGATGGACGCAGATGAAAGACACGGATAAAGACTGCGTTTTCATCCTCTTCATCTGCGTTCATCCTGTCCATCTGTGGTTGTATTCTTCTGATCTTTTGGAACTAAAATGACAGTATTGGACGGTGCTCCCCGGTTCAGGCATGGCGGCGATGGCGGATCCCATGATAGCCAGACCTTCTGTCATGGGATTTGCGGGTTTGCGCGTGTCATTTTTTCATTGGCTTTACGCGCCAGATGCGGGTGGAACCGGGTTCAAATCATAGGGGATGAGCGTCGCGGGAAGAATCCAGGGTTAGGCGAATTCCCCTTGTGCGAGAGGACGGGCTCATTTACGCATGGCACGTCTATCCATGACACGCTTTCACAAAGAGACGCCCGGGACACTCCGCATCCAGTTAGAGGACGCGCTCAAGCATCTGTTGGATTGTGACGAATCCGAGCGCGGTGCCACAGTGGAAAGCCTCGCCGGGGCGCTCTCGCGCAAGAGACGCGATGCGGCGGAGATCTTGGGGCATTTGCGCGGTCGCGCGCTGGCCACAGCCGTTGGCGATGTTCACCATTTGACGGAGGACGGGCGGATGTATGCCATCCAAGTGGTGCGCACCCATAGGCTTTACGAAACTTGGTTGGCACGAGAAACCAGCACGCCCGCAGCCGAGTGGCACCGCGAGGCCCATAAGGCGGAACACCATTTGGAAGCCGCCGCTGTGGATGCCATGGCCGACCGCTTGAATAACCCGCGCTTCGACCCGCATGGCGACCCGATTCCCACGCGAGAGGGCCATTTGCCCAAGCGTTTGCTCACTTCATTGGCGTCGTGGCCTGAGGCACACCCGGCGCGTATTGAGCACATCGAGGATGAACCCGAGACCCTGTTTCGCCAGGCGGAAGGCCTCGGATTGGCACCCGGCACCCGGCTCGACGCCCTGCGACATCTCGACGATGGGGCGCTTGAGGCCATGCTAGAAGGGCGGCGCATCGTGATTCCCGCCGTCATCGCGCCGCTCATTCACGTGGCTGATCTGGACCGCGATGACGATGCTCCCGCCAATTTGAGCCGCCTATCCGATTTGCCGGTCGGTGGCCACGCGCTGGTGTATGCGCTCGGCCCGGCGTGCATAGGGCCGGAGCGCCGACGATTGTTAGATCTTGGGGTGGTGCCAGGCACGCGCATCCGCTGTGAGTTCGCCAGTCCTTTTGGCAGTCCGCGCAGTTATGATATCCGAGGCGCGCTCATTGCCCTGCGCGACCACCAGGCGGAACGCATCCTGGTTCACTCGCCTAGTTTCCCCAACCCATCGCCCAGATGAATCCGCCGGACCCGCACGGCCCAGGAGCCGCCTGTGTGACATGCTCGTCACGTTTTAGCCAACTGCGCAAGCTTGGGTTGCGCGTCGAGGATAGTGATTATGTCATTGCGCTGGCAGGAAACCCAAACACCGGTAAAACCACCGTATTCAACGCGCTTACGGGCCTGCGAATGCATACGGGTAACTGGCCCGGAAAAACCATCAGCCGTGCCGAAGGTGGGTTTTCCTACGCCCAAAAGCGATACAAGCTGGTTGATTTGCCAGGCACCTATTCCTTGCTATCCGCCTCGCCCGACGAAGAGGTGGCGCGCACATTTTTGTTATTTGGTCAGCCTGACGTGACGGTCATGGTGGCGGATGCCACGTGCATGGATCGCAATCTCAACCTCATCCTTCAGGTGCTCCAAATCACGCGCCGCGCGGTGCTTTGCCTCAATCTCATGGACGAAGCCCGTGCCCATGGCATCCAGATTGACACGCGCAACCTTGCCCGTGATCTCGGGGTGCCCGTGGTGCCCTGCGCCGCTCGCACCGGGGAGGGCATCCCGGAATTAATCCGCGAAATCGCCACCATGGCGCAGCGCCCAGACACCCCCGCACCCCGACGCCTGCCACTCGAAGTGCCCGGCCTGCGTCTGGCCATGGATCGCCTTGAAACGCAGCTCCAACAGGTATTCCCCCGCTTGCCCCAACCGCGATGGGTCGCTCTTAGGTTGTTAGAAGGCGACCGCGACATCATCGATGCCGTGCTTTCTGGCGAAATCGGCGCGCTCGCCGAACCTGTGAGTGCCCGATTGAAACCCGCGCCCGAGTCACCGTCATGAAAACGCCCGAAGACGTGCTGCGCGAAGCTGAGGAGCTTCGCTGGCAACTCCCGCAAAACCTGCACGACCGCATCGCCGAATCGATCTACGGTGAGGCCGCCCGCATTGCCGAGCGCAGCATCACACGGAGCGAGGGATCGCGCCGCTTGGCATGGCAGCAGAAGCTCGACCGCTTGCTCACCAGCCCGTGGACGGCATTTCCGATCATGGTCGGGGTGTTAGGCGTCATCCTCTGGTTGACCATCATCGGCGCGAATCAGCCATCCGCCATGCTTTCCTCGTTGTTAGTTGGCAAAGGCCAGGCGCTGCTCTCCGCATGGTTTCTTGCCGCTGGGGCACCGGAGTGGCTCCGCGGTTTCGTCGTCGATGGCAT
>JBDLWH010000259.1:0-6412 GCA_039804325.1 Verrucomicrobiota bacterium | reverse complement strand
TTCATTTCTTTGGTAGGGTCCACAGGTGAGTTCCAGAATCAAGCTGAAACTCGACGCTGTCTTCGCTGGAAATCACCACATCGAAATTCCCACTGATCCTTCGCCATGTGATCGGTGTTACCGTCTCTGACTACTATTGGCAGGTCTGATTCCTGATGGCTTTTGGCGACTCCTTCTTTGGGTTGGAAATCGTTGGGTCGCTGGAGGTATATCTCTCCAACGTCCGGGGCCATCCGGCGTCCCGAGTTCAAGGTGCCGCCCTCCTCAGGGCGGTCATCGGTTCGCTTCTCTTCACACATGCCACGGTCTTGATCGCCCCCGGTGGAACCTTGGACACTTGCCAATAACGCGTCTTTAGGTGCTGGATTGCTTCGCGCCGCCTCACGGCGCTCTCCCCGCCGGGGCAGCCCTGCGGGCTGGCTATCTCGCTCCGCTCGGTTCTCCATACTGTTAGTGAATCTCTTTCCACATTGCATACTTACGGGGCTGTAATAACCTTCAGGCGGGTGCGAACCGCCCTGTGGCCTATGTGATTTTGTCCCTTCGGGACCTGCGGGGTGGCTTCGCGGTCAGTGGGCGCGCTGCGCCGGGCAGTCTGTGTACGCTTCAACGATGCTGTTTCCCCATCCTTCGGCCTCCAAGGCAGCTTCCGGCTTCATGTTGTTGACGCGGTGACTTCCGCGGATTTCTAATGGGTTAGCTAACATCACTGCAACACTCGGTAGTTTCTACTGGCTAGGTTTTGAAACATCAGGTCTTTCACCTGACAAGAAGCGCCTTGCTTGGCTCGGCGCTCAACAGTGTTGTTGAGTCACCGGTTGTATCAGCACTGAAAAAGCCACCTGGAAGGATACTTCTTTGGAGATTCCGTTCATGGGAGGCTTTTTAGATGGCTGAGGAGGACTAACCAAGTTCAAAAGACGGGTGAGGGGAGTTTTTCGAGTGAATTGTTTGAGGTGACTGATGGACTTTGGGGTTTTTAGGTAATCAGGCGAGGTCTATCGGCCAGCGGTGAGCGCGGGCGCCGGGGTGTTTCAGGACGTGTGGCACCTGACGCATGGTTGCCGTCACCCGTTGGCCATGCGGGCATGATCGATCAGTGGAGGCCGCGTGGCCCGGATTTCTTGGGGGAATCGAAGGTCACGTCGGTGAGGGAGAGTCGCCGACTGGTCACGGGGTCGTGGGTGGCGACTTGCATTTTGCGTAGTGTCCAGACGTCTTTGGCGATTTGCATGATATCCTCGACTTGGAATTCTTTGAGGAGGCCACCGGTTTTGTCATGGCCGCGGATGCGCATGAAGGCACCGAATTTCACGTGGACCCAGACGTAAACCACCTCGTAGCGCCCGGAGGTGCCTTTTGGTTTGTCCACGCGCAGTTTGTAGCAATTTTGTCCACCGACCTCCTCGATGGCTTCGAGATTCGGGTTAGGCCAGTAGAAAAACCTAAGGGCGAGGTCTTCATAAGTGAGGTCGGTCTGGGCGATGGCTGAGACGAGTTTGTCGGGTGGGAAGTCCTTGGTTTTGCCGTCTATCATTTCGAACAGATTGAAGGCGGAGTCGCCGAGGCGCATGTGGAAGATGCGCCATGGGCCATGGTTTTCGGAGAACTGGAACTGGATGTCCTTGCCTTTGAGGAAAAGGGTGACGGGGGTTTTCTGGCCGTCCTTGCTCAAATTCCCGTTGAGCCCGTCGTCGAGCTTGGTGAGCGTGGCCGACATGCGCGCTCCTTCTAAAATCGTCTTGGCGTCGGGTTGTTGTGCGCTCGCGCCCAGCGTGGCAATGAAAAATAAGGCGATCACTCGGGATGGCATAGACATGGTGTTAGTATGGTGAAATCGCAGGATTGGACAAGTGTTCTGATGCTATTGTTCAAAAAATCGTCAGCGAGGGTGGAGGAAATTTAGAATTGTCTATCGATTGATGCTTGAAGATCGATGGCAGGGCGAATTGGATGGGTGCCACGCATATCGCGTTTCTTTCCCCCATGAGTCTTCGCAAGCAGCTAACCGATATTCTTCCCTTGTTGCTACCGGGCAATCCCGCTGATGCGATCAAGGGCACCGAGTTGATTTGTCTGATGCGGCGGCAACTGACGGGAAACTATTCGGATGCCTCGTTGAGGTATCATTTTTCGATTATGTCGTGTGATCCGGCGTCACCGATTGCGAAGGTGGAAAAGGGGCAGGGTTACTATCGGCGCAGCATGCCGATGCCCGCGCTTTCGGGCGCGCAGGAATTGTTAGCGCTCACGCAGGGTCGGCTCGATGAGCTCACCACCGTGGACCAGGACATCATGGATAACACGATGCTGCGCGTGCGAAAATTCCGCGCGGTCGTCACCCGATATTTTGAAATCAACGGTCGTTTCCCGTTTGCCTTCCGCCAGGCGTTTGGCAAGGACGCGCCGGTGAGCCACCTATGGAAGTTTCCCGAGCTTGTGCTCGTCGATTGGGAAACGGGTGACTCACCCGACGAGGAGATGTCGCTCGACGAACCGATGCTCGCGCTCAAGCAACGGCTGGGAATCGCCCCGTTTCGGCTGCACGCCGCGCGTTTGCGCATCCAGCCATCGCTGCAAACCTATCGCGAGGATTTCTATCAGACTCTAGCGGTTTCTCGGTGGACCCAAGGTGGCGAGCTCATCTACGCGGCACCCATTGAGGATGAGGCACTCGCAGATAGTTTGCGCAAACTCAGCGCCACATTTGGTGTGGGCGTCACGTCGTTTGGACTGACGCCTGAGGCGTTAGATGATTTACCGCGTCCTGACAACATCCTCAACGCCCACCCGCGCGAATCCGAGGCCATCATGGGAAAACTCGACATCAATCGGATTTCGGCACCCAGGTTGCGACCGCAATTGGATTGGAGCGAACTCACGACGCTGCGCCATGAATCGGTAGATGCAGAAAAGCTGGTGAGGTGGTTGACCCGATGCATCGACGGGCGCCGTGCCGAGGCGTTTAAAGACGAGTGAGGGGAGGCGATGCCATGCCTGAGGGCTTGCCCGTGGGGCGCGCGGGTGATGGAGTGGCCGGGTGAATTGGACATTTCAGAGCGTCGCGGTGGTCGGGTCGGGGGCCATTGGATTGTATTACGGTGGTCGCTTGGCAGCGGCGGGGGAGGATGTGAGATTTTTGGTGCGATCAGATGTTGAGGTCATGTCACGAGACGGGCTCAAAGTGGTGAGTGTGCATGGGGATTTTGACGTGACTCCCGTGCGAGTATTTCGGACGGCGGATGAGATTGGGCCGGTGGATCTGGTGATTGTGGCGTGGAAGGCCACGGCGAATCATCTATTGGAAAAGGTATTGGTTCCCTTGATGCATGAGCAAACCCAGGTGCTCACGTTGCAGAATGGCTTGGGAAATTGCGAGGCCATCGCGGCCATCACTGGCGCGCAGCGGGTGCTCGGGGGGCTTTGTTTTGTGTGCATCAACCGCCTCGCCCCGGGCCACGTGCATCACTCAGCCGGCGGGCTTGTGGCCATCGGACCATGGCGGCCCGGCGTGCCAGGGCGCGCGGAGGAAATCGCCCGTCGCTTCAAAGCTGCGGGCATTCGGGCGTCGGCGGTGGACGCCCTGGAGCGGGCGCAGTGGGAAAAACTGGTTTGGAACATTCCCTTCAACGGGCTTTCGGTGGCGGAGGGCGGGGTGACCACTGACGTATTGTTAGCCACGGATGGGATGGAAGAGGAAATTCGAGCGCTGATGGGCGAAGTGATCGCGGCGGGGCGGGCGCTCGGGCATGAGCTCGGGGATGCATTGATCGATTTCAACATCGATAGAACCCGACCGATGGGGCCCTATCGGACATCGAGCATGATCGATTGGGTCGAAGGTCGAGAGCTCGAAGTGGATGGGATATGGCGTGAACCGCTGCGGCAAGCCCGCGCGGCGGGGGTGGCCATGCCGCACACCGAGGCATTGCTGCGGCGCATCGAGGCGCGTCTCCGGTGAGAGTGGCGGACTGCTCACGTGGGTTCATATTCACAAATCATGAGCGGGGGTCGCGCGACACTGTTACCTGCCTGCCTGAACGGTTTGCCCATTCGTGGTGATGATGGCATCGGGCAACTGGGGCCTTGCCAGATCCAATGAGACATTCAATCTTGCGTCATTCCACCACCGCCATGATCCCATCCGCCACGCCTCAGTCCATCCACCAGTCGCCCAATGCCGCCGGATTTTTCGGCAACTACGGTGGCATTTTCGTGCCGCCCGAACTTGAAGCTCCGCTAGCCGAAATTCGTCAAGCTTACGAGGTGGTTTCGCGCTCGCATGATTTCATCGAAGAATTGCGGCGAATCCGCCGTCATTTTCAAGGACGGCCGACGCCGGTCTATCACGCCGCGCGGTTATCGAAGAAGCTGGGGAGGACGCAGATCTATCTGAAGCGTGAGGATCTCAACCATACAGGGGCTCACAAGCTCAACCATTGCATGGGCGAGGCGCTGTTAGCCCGCTTCATGGGGAAAAAGAAACTCATCGCAGAAACCGGTGCCGGCATGCACGGGGTGGCGCTGGCCACGGCCGCCGCCTACTTTGGCATGGAGTGTGACATTTACATGGGTGAGGTGGACATTGCCAAGCAGGCCCCCAACGTTGCTCGCATGCAAATCCTTGGGGCCCGTGTCATCCCCGCCACCCACGGGCTGCGCACGCTCAAGGAAGCCGTGGATGCCGCGCTCACCGCTTACGTCCAGGACCCCGTCAATCAGATTTATTGTATTGGCTCGGTGGTCGGTCCGCACCCGTTTCCCATGATGGTGAGGGATTTCCAACAGGTTGTGGGCATCGAGGCGCGCGAGCAAATCATAGAAATGACGGGTAACCTGCCCGATATCGTCACGGCCTGTGTGGGGGGTGGCAGCAATGCCATGGGGATTTTCACTGGATTTATCGATGATCCGGTCGAGTTGCACGGGGTCGAACCGCTTGGCAAAGGCACGACGTTAGGCGAGCACTCGGCCACCATGACTTACGGGATGGAGGGGGTGATTCACGGGTTTCGTTGTTATTTGTTACAAGATGAAAAGGGCGAACCTGCCCCCGTCCACTCCATCGCCAGCGGGTTGGATTACCCAGGAGTGGGGCCCGAACACTGCCACCTCAAGGACACCGGCCGCGTTCGCTACGTCACGGCCACGGATCAGCAGGCCGTCGAGGCGTTCTATGTGCTGAGCCGCAATGAAGGGATCATCCCCGCGTTGGAAAGCGCCCACGCCATTGCCCACGCCATGCGCCTCGCTCGTGAAAATCCGGACGTCGCCCGCACGGTGGTTGTGAATCTCAGCGGTCGCGGCGACAAGGATATGGATTACATGATCGAGCACTACGGCACGGGTGGCGACTTCGCGATTTGATAGCCATGCGCGTCATGGTGCGCTGTGGGTTGCGGGCACGAGGATCTTGATGTTGCGGAATGACACTTGGTTCCCGTGATCCTGGAGCAGGATGTGGCCTCCGGGCAATTCCCCGAAGGCCGGCCACACCTTGTGCTTGCTCGCGGCCACCATGTCGCGCCACGCTTTGGAGCCGCGCTCGAACTCGACGGTTTTCTCCCCGTTGAGGAGAAACGTGACGTGCTTGCCCTTGGAGAGGATGTGGGCGTGGTTCCATTCACCGACGGGTTTGACGATCTTGTTCGGTGGAGCGGCCATCATGTCGTAGAGCGAGCCGATGGTGCGGTTGCCGCCGCGGCCGAGTTTGGCGTCAGGGTGGTTGGCGTCGTCGAGGATTTGGAATTCCGGGCCTATGGACGAGCCGTCACCGTGGTTGAGTGTGGGATCGACGAAGATCTTGATGCCGCTGTTGGCACCGAGAGTGATTTTGAAATCCAGTTGCAACTCGAAGTCGGCAAATTTTTCGCGCGTGATGATGTCGCCACCGGCAGTGGCTTCCGCGCCGCCCGATTCGTTGACGATCAATTCGCCGTCATTGATGGACCAACCGGCATGGGGGAATTCTGGGGTGCGAGCGCTGCGCCAGCCATTGGGGGTTTTCCCGTCCCATAACAAGCGCCAGCCGGCGGCACTTTCTGGCGCGCTCAGGGTGTTAATTGGCGCGGTGTCCGTGTGGGTTGCGGGGGCGGCACAGGCGGCACTGCCGACCATGGCCCAGAGAATAAGTGAAGGAAGTGCGTCCATGAGTTGTGGTCGATTGGCCCGGTGTTACGCATGGCGTGCGTGCCGACTATCAAAAAACGCTTGAATTCTCACAGCGTCAGGAGCAATCGATTAGAGCGACGTTTCATCTTGGGGCCGATGGAATCGAGATATGGGGACTGAGTGCCATCCTGCAACTTCGCGCTTGCGTTGGGCGGCGGGAGATGTCACTCATGCGCCGCACTAGGTGCGTGAGGGGCATTAGCTCAGTTGGTAGAGCGTCTCGTTCGCAATGAGAAGGTCA
>JBDLWH010000258.1:0-2545 GCA_039804325.1 Verrucomicrobiota bacterium | reverse complement strand
TATGACAAATCGCTAAAATTCAGGATCAACAAGGTGCGGGGCGAGACCGTATCGCTAAGCGGGATCTTCTTTGATTCGGAAGCTTCCCACTCAATGATCAAGGACTACGGGCTAAAAGATTACGTGAGCACATCAAAAAACCTCCCCCATAGCGAATCCAAGCCATGGAAGCTCGTCTGCCAGATACCCTATAACTGCCATTTCCAACCCTCGATCGAAGTCGAGGCCCCCGCCGGTCAGGAAATCCGCTTCAATTCAAGCAATCCACTCGTGCTCTTTCTCACCCCCACCGAAACCGTCACCACCCAAGCCGGAACCCAAACCTATGAGGCAAAAAATTGGGTGAGCGGCGAGGGCGCGATCTACACGCTGCCTGCCGGGGTGAAAGTAAAATCCGTGAAATACCGTGAGACCGGATATGACACGTCGTTTGCAGGATCATTTGTTTGCAATGACAACGACTACAACATTCTGTGGAAAAAGGCGGCGCGCACCGCCTATCTGTGCATGCGCAATCATTTTTACGACTGTCCGGACCGGGAACGAGTCGGATTCTGGGGTGACGGCACGCCCGAACTCAATCAATGTTTCTATGTCTTTGACACCTCAGCCCACCGCTTGGCCAGAGACCTCGTGCGACGCAAACTCGAACCCAAATTCTACCCAGGCCAACACCTCGAGTTTCTCGGGGAATATGGGTTGTGGTTTTACTATCTGCAGACTGGCGACCTTGACTCGATGCGCGCGATTTACGAGCCCACCAAGACGTTTCTGTTTGAGACCTATCAATTCGACAATCCACAAACGTGGTTCGACTGGGGCAAGGAGGTCAAGGATACCGCCGTCATCGAAACGTGCTTCTACTATAACTGCCTCCAAACCCTGAAAAAAATCGCTTTGGTCACGGGCCATGAGTCCGACATTGCGGCCATCGACGCCAAACTCCACAACATCGAAAATACCTTCGATAGCCAATACTGGAAAAATGGTTATTATATGTCCTCGCAAGTGACCACACCGGATGATCGCGCGAATGCCATGGCCATCAATGCCGGGCTGGCGGCCCCCTCGAAGTGGCAGGCGATCTTTGACAACGTGCTCACCCAAAAGACCTACTCGAGTTGTTTCTTCGACCGCTGGGTATTCGAGGCGCTCTGCACCATGGGCAAACAAGAATATGCCCTTCTGCGCATGTATGAACGCTACAAGACCATGATCCCATGTAGCTTTACCACCCTGTGGGAGCATTACGACCGCTGGTGGGCGTCCCGCATCGATGCCTTCGACGATGCGTCATCACTCAATCACGGATGGAATCCCCCGGCGATTATCCTATCGAAAATCATCGCCGGCGTGGCACCCGTCGAACCGGGCTGGACCACCTATCAGGTCATGCCCAAAGAGGCGTTTCTCACATCTATCCGAGTCGTCGTACCCTCCGTCAAGGGTGACGTCACCGTGGATTTGCTCAAAACCACCCATGAGTATGCGCTCGGCCTCACATCGCCCGCAGCCACCACGGCCATCGTCGGGATCCCCACGCGCTCGTTCACCCAACTCGATGCGATCAGCGCCAATGGCAAAACCATCTGGAGCCGCGACGCACAATTCATCGGTGGGGTGGATGGCATCACCTGGGTTGGCGAGCAGGACGGCTATGTGAAGTTCAAGGCCGCCCCCGGCACCTGGAAACTTGTCGGCCATGGCACGTTGCCGCTTTCCTCCCCCAAGCCGCTGCCCGTGCCAGCGGCAAAAGACGACGTACTCGACAAAAAAGCTTGGAGCGCATCAGCGTCTGTGGCGGACAGCACGTATATTTTCAGCGGAGCCAAGCTTTTGGTAGATACCGCTGCGGCCAATGCCATTGATGGTGATCATTGGACGGGTTGGCGCGATATGACACAAACCCAGTATCCGGGCCAATGGTTCCAGGTGGATATGAAAACCGCCCAAACCTTCGACAAGATCGTGCTTGATACCACCTGGGCCCTCTGGGATTGCCCAGCCAAATTTGCCGTGACCCTCTCCGATGATGGCACCCATTGGGGAAAACCGATCGCCACGGGTGCCGGTCAGCTTGGCATCACCACCATCACGTTCCCCAAAAAATCCGCGCGCTTCATTCGTATCACCCAGACCGGAAACAATCCCAAATACCACTGGTCCATCTATGAATTCGATGTCTCACGCAAAAATTAAGCCGCCGCATCAATACGAGCGACGGCGGCGGGCAATCGGTTATGATGATTAGCCTCACTAGGGCTCGAACCTAGAATAACGGAATCAGAATCCGGGGTGTTACCATTACACTATGAGGCTTTTCAGACAATGTGCCTTGCGACACGCGCACTCTAAACGGGCAGACGGCCGATTGGCAACACCCGCTTTTCAAATTGCGACGATCCGCTCATTTGGCCTGAGCGGCGGACTCCATCAGATCGGCGGCTGGTAGGACGACGTTAGCGGGAGCCGGCCCTTGGCTCTCACTATCACCCTTGGCGCTGAACCGATTGATGCCCACCCCAAGAAATTTCCCCTCCTTGTT
>JBDLWH010000257.1:0-4254 GCA_039804325.1 Verrucomicrobiota bacterium | reverse complement strand
TGGCAGCTTTGATCGGCACGACCGAACAAACGATGATGGCCGCAAAGTTCACCTTCGCCGTGATGGCCGCGAGCGTTTCCGGTGAAACCTCTGCCGTGGGCAGGACGTGGCGCCAGCTGAGCAGACCATCGCTGTCTCCGAGGGCAAATTTTGTGCGAGTGTTCGAGTTATCGATGAGTAACCAGGCCATGGGTTATCGGGGTGGGACAATGTGATTTCACGCGCACAAGGGAGCCTACCTGCGCTCATGGTGCAAACCAAAACGGGCGGACCCATGGAGGTCCGCCCGCGCCAGACGTCTTGCGCCCTCAGTGCTCGTACCCTTCTTCGCCGTGCTCGCTGAGGTCCAGCCCCATCGTCTCGACTTCCGCGCTCGGCCTTAGCCCGATGAGCGCCTTGACCAACCACGTAATGGCCACCGTGCCGACCACCGCCATGGCCACCGTGATGCCCACTGCCATCACTTGCTGACCCAATAATCCGCCATCACTGACGAATTTTGCGAGTCCGTTCGATGCGGCGGCGGCGTTGACGGCCGTGAGGTTGCCGTTGACCTCGCTGGTGGCCAGAGCGCCAGTGAGCAGTGCGCCCAGGGTGCCGCCCACGGCATGCACTCCGAACGTGTCTAGGGCATCGTCATAACCGACGGCCTTTTTCACATACATCACGAACACATAGGGAATGATGGCGGCGAGCACCCCGATGACCATCGCTCCGGTGGCATTCACAAACCCGCATGCCGGCGTGATGACCACCAGCCCGGCCACGACACCCGAGCACATCCCCAGAATCGACGCCTGCCCTTTGAGAAGCTTTTCGATTATGCCCCAGACAAACCCGGCCGTGGCAGCTGCTAGGGTGGTGGTCATGAAGGCGTTGGCGGCGATGCCGTCGGCGGCCAGCGCGGACCCTGCGTTGAACCCATACCATCCGACCCAGAGCATGCCCGTTCCCACCATGCAAAGCACCATGCTGTGCGGGGACATCTTTTCTTTGCCGAATCCGAGGCGCTTTCCTAACATGATGCAGAGAATCAGCGCGCTCCATCCAGAGCTCATGTGAACCACGGTGCCACCGGCAAAGTCGAGCGCGGTGATCTTAGCGCTGGGGTTCCAGACGCCGTTCATCAGCCCGGTGATCCCCCAGACCATGTGGGCCATCGGGATATAGACCACAAACATCCAAATCCCGATAAAGAGCATGATGGAGGAAAACTTCATGCGCTCGGCAATGGCTCCAATGATGAGGGCCGGGGTGATGATGGCGAACATCAATTGATACATGGCAAACACGTTGTGCGATACCCAGTAACAGTAATCCGTGTTGGGCGCACTCGTCACCCCATTGAAAAAAAAGTATTCCGAGCCCCCCAAAATGGGCGACCCAAAATTCTTCCCGAAAACCAGGCTGTATCCCACCGCCCACCAGATCACGGTGACCATGCCGGCGCAGCCAAGGCACTGGGCCAGAACGCTCAAGACGTTTTTCTTGCGCACCAGCCCACCGTAAAATAAGGCCAGCCCCGGAAGCGTCATGAATAACACCAGCGCCGCACAGGTCATCATCCAGCCATTGTGCCCAGGCCCTGGAACCCCGGCGATTTTCGACGACCATGTCGTGTCGCCGGCTCCGCCGACGCCCATGTTTTGGATGTATTGCTCAAGATCCGCCACGCGTTGTTCCATGGTCGCGTGCGCTTGACTCGTTGCGGCCGGTGGTGCGTCCTGCGCGCTAACGGATGGCGTGACGGGCGATATCGTGAAAACAATGGCCGCGGCCGCGTAAAAACGCAGCTTCTTGAGGATGGGGTAGATCATGGGGTGCGATGGATCGGGGTGATGTGAGGCGCGCGCCACGGATTTCTAAGCCGCTGGCAACGCCACGGTCGTACAGCAATCACCGTGCCAAGACATGATGTCTTCCCAATAACCACTGCGCTGTTTGTGGTTTTAGCGGAAAACGCGTGCCCGTTAGCCCTCTCGCCATCCCCTTGGCACGTTCTTGTTTCCGCACTTTTGTATCGCGGATCTGTTTCAAATAATACTGGACAACTCCTAAGGTTGGGTGAATTATCCGCCCGACGGAAGCGTTCTAGCAAGCCATTGGCGAGTGAGGAGCACAATCCGGTTGATTCCTGTTTGCTTCTTCGAGGCGCAGACAAGGACGCAAACCGCAACCGATAACAGCAACAGCAACCGAAAACCAACATAATCAAATGCAAAACTACTGCAAAACTATTGGAGTCCTGGCCGCTGCCACCGCCCTTGTGGCCGGCAACGCGATGGCGGAAGTCGAATATGAACTTCACACCGGATATACCAGCGATTATCTCTATCGCGGTGTCATCATCGGCAACAATCTCATCGAAACCGGAGCAGACGTGAAAGCCGACCTCGGCGGCGTCGCCCTGAGCGCTGGCGCTTGGTATGGCTCGTTCACCAATGATGGCGACAACGCTAACGAGATGGACCTATACACGGAAGTTTCCAAGGACTTGGACTTCCTCAAGGTCTCCGTGGGTTATATCTATCGTCTCTATGACTTCGGTGGTAACGATAACAACGTCAATTTTTGCACACAGGAAGTTTACGCTGGTATGTCCAAGGATCTGGGCTTCGCTGAACTGTCGATGACCTACTACTGGGGCGTTGAAGGCAATGACCAAAGCTACGCTGGCGGCATGACCGAAGGGTACACGGAACTCGGGCTGCGCCGCAGCATCGAGATTAATCCCTGCCTGAGTCTCAACCTGGGCACCAACGTCGGTTACCTCGTCGAAGGCGGTGACTTCACCGCATGGACCACCAAGGTGGCCCTGGACTGGGGTTTCGCCGAACACGCCAAACTCTCGCCATTTGGCGCGATGTCCATCGCCATGGGTGAATCGACACGCAGCCTCTGGTCTTCCACGGAAAATGAATTCGTGGCGGGTTCGATGCTGAGCGTGACGTTCTAATTCGATCAGGAGTCGTCAGACTTCATTTTTTCAATCATGAGCGGTCGCGCAAGCGGCCGCTCATTTTTAATGCCCGCCAGCAATGGGCGCGGAGCGCCCATTGCTGTCAGTTTAAGAATTTTTAAACGCAGATGAACGCAGATGGACGCAGATGAAAGACACAGATAAAGACTGCGTTTTCATCCTCTTCATCTGCGTTCATCCTGTCCATCTGTGGTTGCATTCTTCTGATCTTTTGGAACTAAAATGACAGTATTGCGCGGAGCGCCTCTGCCGCTGCTGGGTGCGCCACCCTCGGGCTCGGCACGTGGGATTCTAGGCACGAGTGGCATGGGGTGCGGGATCGTTGGCCGAGAATGGGGCTTGCTCCGGCGGGGCTGGGCATGGAACCTGCCGCCCCTGTCCCGTGATGAAGCAATTCCTTCCATATTACCGCCATCTGCGAGCCGTCAAATGGCCGTTTCTCATCGGGGTGACTTGCGGGTTGGTGTATGCGTTAGCCAGCGGGGTCGGGTTGCCGATGATGACCAAGGTGGTGTTTCCGGTGTTATTTCACTCGGACGCTGAATCGAGCAAACCTTACGAGGTCTGGATGCGCAGCATGCTCGGTGGAATATCCCACGACCACTTGTTGTTGGTTTCCTGCTTGTGGATTCCCTTTGTCTTCCTCGTCCGCGCCGTCGCCGGATACTCTAATAGCTACTTGATCCAATTCTCCGGGCTGCGTGTGCTCGAGGCCATTCGCACCGACCTCTTCGTCAAACTCCAAACCCTGCCCCTTTCGTTTTTCAAAAAAAACCGTTCAGGCGACTTGTTAGCGCGACTCATGGCCGACACGGAGATATTGCGCCAGGTGATCGCCCAAGCATCGAGCGACCTGATCAAACAACCGGCGACCTTGCTCTCGGCCTTTGGATTTCTGGTCTATCTATCGTTTAAAGACCGCAGTTTTTTCATCGCGTTGATTGCGTTGATCACGGTGCCACTGTGCGTGACGGTGATCCGCACGGCGGGCAAACGCCTCGCCGCCCGGGCCAGGATGCTCCAAACCAGCGGCGGCGCACTCACGGCGACTCTCACCGAGAGCCTCCAATCGTCGCTAGAAATCCGCGCCTATAACCTCGAAGACCGACAAATCTCGCAGTTTCGTCATCGCATCCGCGAGATCCTTAATCTCTCACTCAAAGTGGTCAAATACCGCCAAGCGATATCGCCCAGCATCGAAGTGGTGGCCGCCACGGGTTTTTCCGCAGCCTTGTTTGTCGGGGTGAGGGAGGGGATGAAACTTGAGGGATTCA
>JBDLWH010000256.1:0-5824 GCA_039804325.1 Verrucomicrobiota bacterium | reverse complement strand
GGTGTATTCCATGAAGCTGAATAGGTATTTTTTTCCGTTCAGCTCAGCGGTGAAGATATTAAAATTCTGGATATGGGCGTTTTTGATTGCCTGTTGGACCTCCGGCCAGACATCGGCGTGGAGTTTGCGATAGAGAGGTTCATTTTCGGGGAGCAGCTCGACCACTGATGCGAATCGCTTGACCGGGTCACTCGAGCGGGTTGCCGCATCCGGGTTGGTAGGGCCAAAGACGGGCGCGGCCGTTGGAGGCGGGCATGACTCGGTGGACATCGGCACGGCAGGCGGTGTGGATTCTATGGTGAGACTCACGGATTCTAGCGATGATTTCAGGGAATTATGGCCGGCCGTACACCTCGCGCTGAACCTGCTTGAGGAAGCGCAATCCTTCGGTCGCGAGTTGTTCCGGGCTATCGGCCATCTTGCGCCAAATGCAGCAGAGTTTGGCGATATTTTCCATATCGGGGTCAAACGACTCGATGGTGATGCACCCGTCGTAGCCGATGCGTTTGAGCGCCTCGAAGACCTGCAACCACGGCACCATGCCGGTGCCGGGGATGCCGCGCTGGCTCTCGCAGGCGTGGATGTATCCTAGTTGCGAGCCAGCTGATTCAATCGCAGCCACCAAGTTATCTTCCTCGCGGATCAGGTGAAAGGTATCGGCGTGGAGCATCACATTCGGCATTCCGACCGCATCAATGAAGCGCAGACCATCGGCAACCGTGTTGAGAAAATGGGACTCAAAACGGTTGAGCGTCTCAATCCCGAGCACCAAACCCGGCGCGTTGCGTTGCGCGTATTCGGCGATCTCGCGGGTCGCGTCCACCCCCCACTGCCACTCGTCGGTCGTGCGCATCCGGCCGGTCAGGTAGCCCCACCCGCAGTAGATGACCCCGCCGAAGACGCGAGCACCGGCTTCTGCCGAGAGGTCAACAAGCTTGCGGGATAACTCGATGCCAGCCCGGCGCACGCATGGATCCGGGCTGATCGTGTTGCACTCGGCGGGCATACCAAACCCAGTGTTGATCTCAAGTCCGAGGTCCGCGGCGGCCTGCCTAACCTTGCTCGCCGGAAAGGCGTCCGGGTTGAACGGTATGATTTCGACCGCATCAAAACCCATCCGCTGGCAACGATCTAATAACGGCAAGTCCTTCTCAACGAAGGTCTCCTGAAATAATAATGAATGAATACCAAATTTCATGATCGGAAATAGAGTTCTATGGGGTGGGCGTTGATGGCTTCTTGTCAAGTAAGGTGAACGTCGCGGGGGTGGTCGCCGCGCAAATCCAACAAAAAACCCCATGCTCACGACGGCATCGAACGCACGACTCATAGCACATCGGTGAATCGTCAGTAATGAATTTTATGTTGCAATTTTCGCATCTAAATGTTCCAAAATCAGAACCATGACACGCAGTATTCTGATTGTACTGAGCACGACGCACCACGGGTTCCTGCGGGGCGTCGTCAAATACGCCCGCGAGCATGGCTGGCACCTCGACGCGACGATGGCATACACGGGCATCGTCCCCAAAGGATGGTCCGGGGACGGTGTGATCTCCCATTGCGGATTCTCGGGCGATCTTGCCCAGCAGGTAAACTCACTTCGACTGCCCACCGTCGAAATCACCCGCCTCAACCCGGGTGTCAACGCGGCGCGGATCGACGCCGACTATGCGGCATTTGGCGTGGCGGCGGCCGAGTATTTCTTGGACCGGCGATTCAAGCGTTTTGCCTATGCGCCGCTGGCAGACGATTTATTCGGTGCGCAGCGTGCGCAGGGGTTCATTGATCGCCTGGCGCAGGCCGGTTTCTCGGTGACGCCGCTGCCGCCGCTGATCACCGACCTCGGAACGCAAGTCATCGACTGGACGAGTCGGGTCAAGGAGTTGAATGCCCGGCTTCATGCACTCGCAAAGCCAGTCGCCGTGTTTGCCTACAACGACGCGGTGGGCGTGGATATCATCAAGGCCTGCCGCGACCTCGGCTTGCTCGTTCCCGAACAAGTCGCCGTGATGGGCGTGGACAACGATGAATTGCTCTGCGAAGTCAGCCAGGTGCCACTGTCGAGCGTGCGATTTGACTTAGCCGAACTGGCCTATCAAGCGGCGGCTTTTTTGGATGAGATCCTCGACGGGCAAGCGCTTGAGTGCCACCGGACCATTCCCACTGCCACCGAAGTGGTGATTCGCCGGAGTTCCGACATCCTTGCGGTGGATAACGTACACGTTGCCAAGGCATGCATGTTCATCGCTAGCAACCTAACCGATCAAAACCTTTCCGTCGGGGCGGTCGCAGCACATGCCGGGCTCGGCGAGCGCGGCCTACTCAAGGCCTTCATCAAGCACCTTGGCCGCACCGTCCAGCAGGAAATTTCGCTGCGGCGCGACGAAAAAGTGTGTGACTTGCTGCGCACCAGTAAGATGACCATCAAGGAGATCGCGTCGAACGTCGGCTTCTCTAGCGGAAATTACCTCACGCGATCATTTACCCACCGCCATCACATGAGTCCGGCGGAACACCGCCGAAACCATGACCTGGTGACCTGAGCCCGAAAAAAGCATCAATCAGGGTGACTCGGCACTCCGCGGGAAACTGTGGGCTCAGGGAGTGTTCGTTCAGAAAACAGACTGCTCGGATATCTCGACCATGGCAACCATCACACCTTTCCGTCAGAGATCGTTAGAACCGGCGCACCACGGTATCCGCCCGATAACGGTCCAGGGTCTCTGGGTAGTCGAGGGTGTAGTGAAGCCCGCGTGATTCCTTGCGCCGCAGCGCGCACTCAACGATGAGGCCCGCGACGGTCACAAGGTTGCGCAGTTCCAAAATGTCCGGGTTGACCCGGTGCCCCCAATAAAACTCCTTCACTTCCTTTTTGAGGTTTTTCAATCGGGCCGCGGCGCGGCGCAGGCGGTTGTCGGTGCGCACAATTGACACATAATCCCACATCAGACGCCGGATCTCATCCCAATTGTGATAGATCACAACGAGTTCATCTGGCTCTGCGGTGTCACCGTATTCCCACTCGGGGATTTCAGGCGGATAGAGAACCTCCTTGCCGGGCCGATAGAGACGCATCATTTCATCGAGTGCTCGGCGCGCCACGACGTTGCCCTCTAGCAGCGAGTTAGACGCGAGGCGGTTTGCGCCGTGCAAGCCCGTGCAACCCGCCTCGCCCACCGCGTAGAGCCCGCCGAGGGTGGTATGGCCGTTCACATCGGTGAGCACACCGCCGCATTGATAGTGAGCCGCGGGCACCACGGGAATCGGCTGAGTTTCACAATCAATGCCAAATTTCATCAACGTTTCATAGATATAGGGGAAACGCTCGCGCATAAATCCCTTCGCTTTGTGGGTCACGTCCAAGTAAACGCAGGCCGCCCCGGTGCGCTTGAGTTCGCGGTCGATGGCGCGCGCCACGATGTCGCGTGGGGCGAGGGAGCCGCGCGGATCGCTTTGGATCGTAAAATCCTCACCCTTGGTATTGATGAGCACGCCGCCCTCACCGCGCACGGCTTCACTCACCAAAAATGATCGAGCCTCGGGGCCGGTCGCCCCGGGGTTGTAAAAACAGGTTGGGTGAAACTGAATAAACTCCATGTTCGCAATCGACGCCCCGGCACGCCATCCCAACGCCGCTCCGTCCCCGGTGGCGGAGTCTGGATTGGTCGTGTAAAGATACACTTTACCGCAGCCACCCGCAGCTAACACAACTCGGTCCGCTCGAAAAACTTTCACCTCGCCGGTTTTCGTTTGTAACACATAAGCTCCTAACACCCGGTCATCCGCCACTGCGCCCAGCTTGCCCGACGTGATCAGGTCAATCGCATAATGATTTTCTAATAGTGTTATGTTAGGTGTCCGGCGCGCGCTCTCTATCAACGCCCGCGCCACCTCGCGTCCTGTGGTGTCCTTTGCATGAAGAATCCTGCGGTGCGAATGACCACCCTCCTTACCTAACACAAAATGGTGGTTTTCCCGGTCAAAGGCCACTCCGTAATCCAGCAGATCATCAATAGCCGCGGCTCCGCCCTGAACGATGGTGCGCACGACCGCTTCATTGCACAAGCCGGCGCCGGCATCTAACGTGTCGGCCACATGCAACTCCACCCCATCGCCCGCGTCACGCTGGCCATGGGCTAACACCGAGGCGATACCGCCCTGAGCCCATGCCGTATTGGATTCGTAGGCATCGCCCTTAGTGAGGACGATGACCGACCCGTGGCGCGCCGCTCTCAAGGCAAAGGACAATCCGGCAATGCCGGCCCCGATCACTAGAAAATCCGCTGTCATGCGCGGCGAGCATGGACGCCCACCGGCGGCGGCAAAAGCTAATTTGTCACTTCCCTGTCTTGACCGTTTCGCTCATGGACGTCACGTCTTGCCCATGAGCTATTTCATCACCGGAACCGACACGGGCGTGGGCAAAACCCATATCACCCGCCTGCTCCTCACCGCACTGCGCCACGCTGGCATCGAGGCGGTGGGTTACAAACCCGTTTCCTGCGGCGACCGTGAGGACGCGATGATTCTCGCAAGCGCCTCGGGTGGCTTGACCCTAGACGAGGTCAACCCCGTTCACCTCCAAGCTCCCGTGGCCCCCTACGTCGCGGGATTGCTAGAAAATCGCCCCATCGCCCCCGCCGACTTGTTAGCTGGTTTCCATCGGTTAGCTGCCGCATCCCCCATGGTCCTCGTTGAAGGCGTGGGCGGATGGGAAGTTCCCTTGTGCGCCCATTACCGCGTGGCCGATTTGGCTAGAGATCTGGCGCTCCCCGTGCTGCTCGTCGCCGCCAACCGACTTGGCTCGCTCAACCACATTCTACTCACCCTCGACGCCATCCGCGCCAAGGGCCTGGTGTGCGCCGGCATTTTCCTCAACCAGCTCGACGACGAACTGGACACGGCCATGATCACTAACAAAAGTGTCTTGGGAGAACTCACCGGAGTCCCACTGCTAGAACACCTGATCTATCAACAAGATTTTATTGACGAGCAAACCGTCCGATTTCTCGCTGGAGAAATTGCGGCGGCACCAAACTCCTAGCAGGAGGACGCTGTGGCCTGATGAATTGTGCTGTCCTTTTGGCGACCCGCGCATTAGTCATCCCGGCACCGCCCGGCGCGTCGATGACGCCTGGCCGTGCTAGCCGCCAATTTTTTCATGTCAGCCAAAAATTTTCACGTTCGCCAAGCCGCCGTATCCGCGTTGCGTGCTTGGGCCAAAGGCCACGATTACGCCGAAAGCCTCGTTGAGCGCCACGCCCACAGGCGTGTGCTAAGCTCGCAGGACCGCGGCCTCCTGCAAGCCATCCTCTTTGGGGTGTTGCGTCACCGCCGGTTGCTCGACCACTGGATCAGCACGTTGCGCGATGGCAAGCTCGACCCGGAGACGCGCGATGTCCTGCGCGTCGGACTTTGCCAGTTACTCATCCTCGGCCTGCCCGACCACGCCGCCGTCAACGAAACCGTCGAGTCCGGAAAAGCCAGCGTGCGCGGCCTCCTCAATGCCGTGCTGCGACGCGCCGTCACCTCGCGCAAGCGGTTGTTAGACGACGTCGCCGATCTTCCCCCGGCCGTCGCCAAGTCCCACCCCGACTGGCTCCTAAACCGCTGGAAGCAGGCTTTTGGCAAAGTGGACGCCTACGCCCTGATGGAATGGAACAACCAACCTGCCATCACGTATTTTCGCGTCAATCCCCTCGCCCCGCCCACCGGGGAGTTGCCCGGCAAACCTGTGCCAGACGCCCCGGGATTCTATCAATTAGAAGGACCATTGCCCGGCGCGCTGCTCGCGGCGGGGGCCATCTACATTCAAGATCCG